>JBQCFB010000548.1:0-4327 GCA_051959715.1 Pseudolabrys sp. | reverse complement strand
GCCGGGCTCCCCACCTTGCGGCGGGGGCCGTTTGCAACTAACTCGCAAACAAAACACGGCCGGGGTTTGCCCCGGCCGTTTGCATTTCTCTCAGTGCATAAAACCTACGCCGCCTTCTGCGCGCCCGCGCCGGCGAGGTCGAAGCGGTCGGCGTTCATCACCTTGGTCCACGCCGCCACGAAGTCCTTCACGAACTTCTCCTGCGAATCCTTGCAGGCGTAGACCTCGGCGAAGGCGCGGAGCTGCGAGTGCGAGCCGAAGATCAGGTCGACGCGCGTCGCGGTCCACTTGAGATCCTTGGTCTTGCGGTCGCGGGCCTCGTAAGTGCCGCCGGAGGCGGGCACCCACTCGTTCGCCATGCTCAGCAGGTTGACGAAGAAATCGTTGGTCAGCGTGCCGACCTTCTTCGTCAGGACGCCGTGCTTGGCGCTGTTGGCATTGGCGCCCAGCACGCGCAGGCCGCCGATCAGCGCCGTCATCTCCGGCCCGGTCAGCGTCAGCAATTGCGCGCGGTCGATCATGGCCTCTTCAGGCTGCATGAACTGCTGCTTCCTGCTGTGCGTGTAGTTGCGGAACGCATCCTGGCGCGGCTCGAGCGGCGCGAACGACTCAACGTCCGTCTGCTCCTGCGTCGCGTCGGTGCGACCCGGCGTGAACGGCACCTTGACGTTGACGCCGCCGGCCTTGGCCGCCTTCTCGATCGCGGCGACGCCGCCGAGCACGATCAGGTCGGCCATCGACACCTTCTTGCCGCGCTTGCCGGCGTTGAAGGCATCGCGGATCGCTTCGAGCTTCTTCAGCACCTTGGCGAGCTGGGCCGGCTCGTTCGCTTCCCAGTCCTTCTGCGGCGAGAGGCGGACGCGCGCACCATTGGCGCCGCCGCGCTTGTCCGAGCCGCGGAAGGTCGAGGCCGACGCCCAGGCGGTCGACACGAGCTGCGGCACGGTGAGGCCGCTCGCCATGATCTTTGCCTTCAGCGCCGCGACGTCCTTGTCGCCGATCATCGTCTTGCGATCAGCCGCCGGCACCGGGTCCTGCCAGATCAGCACTTCCTTCGGCACCAGCGCGCCGAGATAACGCGCGCGCGGGCCCATGTCGCGATGCGTCAGCTTGAACCAGGCGCGGGCGAACGCATCCGCGAACGCCTTCGGGTTCTCGTAGAAGCGCCGCGAGATCTTCTCGTAGGCGGGATCGAAGCGCAGCGCGAGGTCGGTCGTGAGCATTGTCGGCCGGTGCTTCTTCGACGAGTCGAACGCGTCCGGCACGTCGGCCTGCGCGTTCTTGGCCACCCATTGCTGCGCGCCGGCCGGGCTCTTCGTCAGCTCCCATTCGTTCTCGAACAGGTTCTTGAAGAAGTTGTTGCTCCAGCGCGTCGGCGTCTGCGTCCAGGTGACTTCGGGGCCGCCCGTGATCGCGTCGGCGCCGATGCCGCTGCCATGCGTGCTCTTCCAGCCGAGGCCCTGGTCTTCCAGCGCGCCGGCTTCCGGCGCCGCGCCGACCAGCGACGGATCGCCGGCGCCGTGCGTCTTGCCGAACGTATGACCGCCGGCGATCAGCGCGACGGTCTCCTCGTCGTTCATCGCCATGCGGAAGAAGGTCTCGCGAATGTCCTTCGCCGCCGCGACCGGGTCGGGCTTGCCGTTCGGACCTTCCGGATTGACGTAGATGAGGCCCATCTGCACCGCGCCGAGCGGCTCGGCGAGCTGACGCGCGCCGGAATAGCGCTCGTCACCGAGCCAGGTGCCTTCCGGACCCCAGTAAAGCTCTTCCGGCTCCCACACGTCCTTGCGGCCACCGGCAAATCCAAACGTCTTGAAACCCATCGACTCGAGCGCAACGTTGCCGGCGAGGACCATCAGGTCGGCCCAGGAGATTTTCTTGCCGTACTTCTGCTTGATCGGCCACAGCAGGCGGCGCGCCTTGTCGAGGTTGGCGTTGTCAGGCCACGAATTGAGCGGCGCGAAGCGCTGCTGGCCGGCGCCGGCGCCGCCACGGCCGTCGGTGATGCGATAGGTGCCGGCCGAGTGCCAGGCCATGCGGATCATCAGGCCGCCGTAATGGCCGAAGTCGGCCGGCCACCACTCCTGCGAATTCGTCATCAGCTTGCGCAAGTCGGAGACCAGCGCCTTCAGGTCGAGCGACTTGAACTCCCTGGCGTAGTCGAAGTCCTTGCCCATCGGATCGGACAGGCTGGAATTGCGATGGAGCGTCTCGATGCTCAGCGCATCCGGCCACCAGTCACGATTGGTGCGGGTCTGGCTCGTGAACGGACATTTGCCCGTGCTCTTGTCGTCGGTTTTTGCGTCCATGCTCCACTCCAATCCTTCGAGATGTCCTGTCGCGACGTTTCCGCCCTGGCGATCATTGCAGCGCCGCCCCGCGCAGGGTTGATCCAACGCATAGCCAGCGCTCGCGGCGCTTTTACGAACTCCGCGCGATCAGGTCTAATCGTATTGTGTGCGGTTCGCGATAAGCCTAGCTTATCGCCATGATCACCCTGCGTCAGTTGCGTTATCTCGCCGCGCTCGCCCGTAACAGGCATTTCGGCAGAGCGGCTGAGGAGTGCGCGGTGACGCAGCCGGCGCTGTCCATGCAGATCCGCGAGCTCGAGCGCGAGCTGGGCGCCGATCTGATCGAGCGGCGCCCCGGCGAGATCGCCGTCACGGAGACCGGCGTCGAGGTGGCGCGGCGCGCGGAGCACATTCTCGCCGCTGCGCGCGACCTCGTCGATTTCGCCCGCCATCGCGACGTGCTGTCGGGGCCGCTGAAGCTCGGCATCATCCCGACGCTCGCGCCCTATCTGTTGCCGCGCGTCCTGCCGCTGTTGCAGAAGCGCTATCCGGCGCTGCGGCTCGACGTGCGCGAGACGCAGACCGATGCGCTGGTCGACGAGCTCACCGCCGGCACGCTCGACTGCCTGCTGCTGGCATTGCCGGTCGAGGGGGCGGACGTCGAGACGACGGCGCTGTTCGACGATCGCTTCCTGCTCGCCGCGCCCGCGGCCGAGCCGCTACCGAAGCGACGCGTGACCGTGTCGGACGTCGACCAGCGCCGGCTGATCCTGCTCGAGGAAGGCCACTGCCTGCGCGACCAGGCCCTGGCGTTCTGCGCCTCGAAGACGCGCGACGCGCCCGCCGGTCTCGGCGCGACCTCGCTCACCACGGTGATGCAGATGGTGGCGAACGGCTACGGCGTCACATTGGTGCCGGAGATCGCCGCCGACGTCGAAGTGCGCGACGCGCGCGTCAGGCTTGCGCGCTTCGCCGCGCCGGAGCCCGGCCGCAGCATCGGCCTTGCATGGCGGCGTACCTCGCCGCGCGCCAAGGATTTCGCGGCGCTGGGCGAGGTGGTGGTCGCCGCGCTGGGCCTGCGGACGGGCAAGCCCTGAGGGCTCGGATGCGCCTCAGCGCGCGCTGACGATCCTGGTCACCGGCGTGGTCGGGTCGAGGCCGCCGGCCGGGTGATAGACCACCAGATTGGCGGCAAAGACGCCGAAGGCGAGGAAGAAGACGCTGACGGCGGTGGTGATGGTGCTGGTCATGACGGGCTGCCCTGTCGCTTTTGTTTGACGCCGGAGCTGTTCGCTCTCTGCCTGTTAGTCACGCTAGGAGGCCGCCCGGTTCGATGCTGTGACCGGGTTCACACAGGGACGTTTCCGGCCTCCTTGTGCCGCGCCAAAGAAAAAGCGGCCCGGAGGGGCCGCTCGAAGTTTTGGAGGATCGGCCGGAAGCAGGTCGCTTCCAACGATCCGGAGACTAGGGGCTGGGCGCTCCGGCCGCTGTGACCGGGCTCACAAAGCGACTTTTTCGGGCGATCGTCCGCAAACAAAAAGGGCGGCCCGAAGGCCGCCCTTTCGCGTTCCGTACAGCGAAGCTTACTCCGCAGCCCCGCCGGCGGCTTCCGCCGGCTCGCGCTCGGACTTCTTGCCTACGATGTCCTCGCCGGTCGCCTGGTCGACCGCCTTCATCGACAGGCGCACCTTGCCGCGCTCGTCCATGCCCAGCAGATTGACCTTGACCTTGTCGCCTTCCTTGACGACGTCGGAGGTCTTCTGCACGCGGTGCGCAGCGAGCTGCGAGATGTGCACGAGGCCATCCTTGGCGCCGAAGAAATTCACGAAGGCGCCGAAGTCCATGACCTTGACGACCGTGCCTTCGTAGATGTGGCCGACTTCCGGATCGGACGCGATCGACTTGATCCAGTTGATCGCCGCCTTGATCGACTCGCCGTTGGCCGAAGCGACCTTCACCGAGCCGTCGTCCTCGATGTTGATCTTGGCGCCGGTCTTCTCGACGATCTCGCGGATCACCTTGCCGCCCGTGCCGAT
>JBQCFB010000547.1:0-2039 GCA_051959715.1 Pseudolabrys sp. | reverse complement strand
CGCGCCGGCCCAGGCGCAGGACCGCCGTGTCCCGACCTCCGACGCCGAGCTGAAGCTCTCCTATGCGCCGCTGGTCAAGAACGTGGCGCCGGCCGTGGTCAACGTCTACGCCGCCAAGGTCGTGCAGAACCGCAATCCGCTGTTCGACGATCCGATCTTCCGCCAGTTCTTCGGCGGCGGGGGGCTGCCCGGCGGCGCGCCGCAGGTGCAGCGCTCGCTCGGCTCCGGAGTCATCATCGATCCGTCCGGCCTGATCGTGACCAACGTGCACGTCATCGAGGGCGCCGACGAGGTCAAGGTCGCGCTCAACGACAAGCGCGAATTCGAGGCGCAGATCGTGCTCAAGGACAAGCGCAGCGATCTCGCCGTGCTGCGCATCAAGGACGGCGGCGCCAAGCTGCCCTTCCTCCAGCTCGGCAATTCCGACGCGCTGCAGGTCGGCGATGTCGTGCTCGCCATCGGCGATCCCTTCGGCGTCGGCCAGACCGTGACGCACGGCATCGTCTCGGCGCTGGCGCGGAGCGAGATCGGCAGCAGCGACTATCAGTTCTTCATCCAGACCGACGCGGCGATCAATCCGGGCAATTCCGGCGGCGCGCTGGTCGACATGTCCGGCAAGCTCGTCGGCATCAACAGCGCCATCTATTCGCGCTCCGGCGGCTGGCAGGGCATCGGCTTCGCCATTCCCGCCAACATGGTGCGCGTCGTCGTGGCTTCGGCCAAGGGCGGCAGCACGGCGGTGCAGCGGCCCTGGCTCGGCGCCAAGCTTCAGGCGGTGACGCCGGAGATCGCCGAAAGCCTCGGGGTGAAGCGCCCGTCGGGCGCTCTGGTCGCCAATGTGATTGCGCAGAGCCCGGCGGCGCGCGCGGGGCTCAAGGCCGGCGACCTGATCGTCTCGATTGACGGGCAGGGCGTCGACGATCCGAACGCCTTCGACTATCGCTTCGCCACGCAGCCGCTCGGCGGCCAGGCCAAGATCGTGTTCATGCGCGGCGGCAAGGAATACGCCGCGACCGTGCCGCTCGAGACGGCGCCCAGCCGGCCGCGCGACGAGCTGGCGATCGGCGGCCGCTCGCCTTTCACCGGCGCGAAGGTCGCCAACCTGTCGCCGGCCCTTGCCGACGAGCTTCAGATCCAGGGCGCCGACAGCGGCGTCGTCGTCGTGACCGTGCCTGACAATTCGATCGCGGCCCAGTTCGGCTTCCGGCCGGGCGACGTCATCATCGACGTCAACGGCGAGAAGATGGAGCGCACGCGCGACCTCGAGAAGGTGAGCGAGACGCAGGCGCGCTCGTGGCGCGTGACGATCCAGCGCGGCGGGCGGCGCATTTCCGCGGCGTTCAGCGGCTAGGAGGCGGCGGGACGCTCTGTCCCGCCTCTGGTAGAGTTCGTTTCATGGCACCCCGCAGCAAAGCGAGCGGCCCGACTTTGTTCGCGGCCGCCGGCCTCGACAAGGACGCGCCGCGTCCGCTGGCGGACCGGCTGCGCCCGCAAAGGCTCGACGAGGTCGTCGGCCAGGACCATCTGCTCGGTCCCGATGGCGCGCTGACGCGGATGCTCGAGACGCGGTCGCTCGGCAGCCTCGTCTTCTGGGGGCCGCCCGGCACCGGCAAGACGACGGTCGCGCGCCTGCTCGCGCAGGAAACCGATCTGCACTTCGAGCAGATTTCGGCGATCTTCACCGGCGTCGCCGACCTCAAGAAAGTGTTCGAGGAAGCGCGCCGGCGCCGTGAATTGGGGCAGGGCACGCTGCTCTTCGTCGACGAGATCCATCGGTTCAACCGGGCGCAACAGGACTCGTTCTTACCCGTGATGGAGGACGGCACCATCGTCCTCGTCGGGGCGACGACCGAGAACCCGTCCTTCGAGCTCAATGCACCTCTTCTGTCGCGCGCGCGCGTCCTCGTGTTCAGGTCGCTCGACGAGGCCGCGGTTGCGAAACTCCTGACGCGCGCCGAGGAGATCGAGGGCAAGCCGCTGCCGCTCGACGACGATGCGCGCGCCTCGCTCGTGCGCATGGCCGACGGCGACGGCCGCGC
>JBQCFB010000546.1:0-2527 GCA_051959715.1 Pseudolabrys sp. | reverse complement strand
CGAGAACAGTTTCGTCGAGATCACGCCGGAGGTGCTGCTGAAGGCCTATGCCTGCGGCATCTTCCCGATGGCGGAGAGCGCGGAGGATCCGGCGCTCTACTGGATCGAGCCGGACATGCGCGGCATCATCCCGCTCGACGGCTTTCACGTGCCGTCGCGGCTGGCGCGCACCGTGCGCACGACGGGCATGAGCGTGCACGTCGACCGCGACTTCGACGCGGTGATCGACGGCTGCGCCGAACCCAAGCCCGACCGCGGCCGCACCTGGATCAATGCCCGCATCCGCCGCATCTACCGCGCGCTCTTCGACCGCGCCGACTGCCACACGGTCGAGGTCTATGACGGTGGGCGGCTCGTCGGCGGCCTCTATGGCGTTTCGCTGGGCCGCGCCTTCTTCGGCGAGAGCATGTTCCACCGCGCCACCGACGCGTCGAAGATCGCGCTCGTGCACCTCGTCGCGCGACTCAAGGCCGGCAATTACAGGCTGCTCGACACGCAGTTCGTCACCGCTCATCTGGCGACCTTCGGCGCCGTCGAGGTGCCGAAGCGGCGCTATCACCGGCTGCTGGAAGAAGCGGTCATCGGCCATGCCGACTTCGCGGCGCTGCCGGTCGACCGCGCGATCAGCGGCGAGGAAGCTTTGGCGATTATCAGGGAGGCGTAGCGGTCAGCGCAGCGCCGGCAGCGTGCCGGCGGGCTGCTGCTGCGCGCGCGGCGCGGGCGTCGCCGACCGCCGCTGCGTCGGCGCCGGCCGCGCAGGAGGTTTGGCGGCCGGCTTCGGCTGCTCCTCGGCTGGATTTTCCGCGACCGCCGGATTTTTCGCGCCTTTGCAGTCGGTCAGCCACACGTCGTAGATCGGATGCTCGACCGCATGCAGGCCGGGCGAGGCCGCGAACATCCAGCCGGTGAAGATGCGCTTGATCTCGCCTTGCAACGTCACCTCGTCGACCTCGACAAAGGAATCGGTGTTCGGCGTTTCGGTCGGCGGCCGCGAATAGCAGACGCGCGGCGTCACCTGGAGCGCACCGAACTGCACCGTCTCGTTGATCGCGACATCGAACGAGATGATGCGGCCGGTGATCTTGTCGAGGCCGGAGAACACCGCGGTCGGATTGGCGATGCGCTGCGGCGGCGGCTCGACCACGACCTCCTCGGCCGGCGGCGGCTGGGTTGCCTCCTGCGGACCGTTCGTCGGCGCACCCGGCTGGCCGGGCTGCGCCGGCTGCTGACCCGGCGGTGTGTTCGCCTGCTGCGGCTGTTGCGGCGGCTGCGGCCGCTGATCGGCGGGCGCCTGCTGCGCACCCGGCGGCGGCGCGAGATCCTGCGTCTGGATGCCGCCCCCGCCTGGCCGGCTCGACGGCGGCAGGCTCATCGGCGGCGGCATGGGCTGCGCCGGCGGCACGTCGCCGCGCTGCACGCTGCCGGGCGGACGCGGCGCGTTCGGCTCGTCGTCCGGCTCTTCCGTGTAGATCGGCCGCTGCTGGTTTTGCGGCCGCTGATATTGCGGCTGCTGATAGGTCGGCTGCCGGTATTCGGGCGGCGGCGGCACGTCGCCGCGGCTCGGATAATAGGGCTGCTGCGACGGCGGCAATTGCCGCTGCTGCGGCGAATAATAGGGCTGGTTCTCAGGCACGTTGGCGGGCGGCCGCGGCGGCCCGTCGTCGCGGAAGATGTTGCCGAATTGCGCAAGCGCCGGCGATGCGACGAGGAGCGCGGCTGCGGCCAGCAGACTACGGTAAGAGCTCGATCGCGCCATGAACGCGGGATGGTCCCCTTGGGCCGCTTTCGGGCCTCGGCGCGGAATCTTCCCGACGCCCCCGACAAGGGCCCGGTTAACATGGGGAATGCGGCGGCGGAAGGGCGATTACTCGCCCGGCGCCCAGGCCTTGTAATCGCCCGTGGCGCGCGGGCGGCGCCCCTGCGCCAGCGTCGAACCCGGCGGCCGGTAGGCGCCAGGCGTGCCGGTCAGGTTCGGCCGGTGCGGCTTCTGCCATTCGCGCGGCGTGTAGCTTTCCTGCGTCGGCGGCACGTCCACGGTGTGGTGCAGCCAGCCGTGCCAGGACGGCGGCACAGTCGAAGGCTCGGCGTAGCCCGGGTAGATCACCCAGCGGCGCTCGAAGCCGAGCGAGGCGTCGATCTTGCCGCCCTTGGTCCGGAAATAGCGGTTGCCGAACTCGTCCTCGCCGACCGCTTCGCCATACAGCCAGGTCCATACCTGGGTGCCGAAAGTCTGCGAATTCCACCAGGTGAACAGCTTCAGGAGGAAACTTTTCATGGAACCACGCCGTTGGTGACGGCGGCGTTCTGCCAGCTTGCCCGCACCCTGTAAAGCCGCGGCCACACACGCCGCCATTACACCAACAGCCAGGGACCGCAATCGACGCCATATGGAATCCTTGAGAAACGCCCTCGACTCGTTGCGCGGCTGGCTCGGCTGGCTGCCCGACCCCGTCGCCGCGATCCTGATTATCGTCATCGCCGTCGCCATCGCGCTGGCGGTGCACGGACTGCTGCGGCGCCTGGTGCG
>JBQCFB010000545.1:0-2471 GCA_051959715.1 Pseudolabrys sp. | reverse complement strand
CACGCCGCGCCGATGAGCCACGGCTCCGGCCTCTACATCATGGCGCATGTCGCGCGCCTCGGCGTGCAGGTGATCCCCGAGTCCGGCGGCTTCGAGCCGGACGAGATCTTTCATTTGTTCGGCGCGCATCAGCGCGTGTCGATGTTCGCGGCGCCGACCATGATCAAGCGCCTCGTCGATTGTCCGGCGGAGGCGAATGCGCGCAACGTGCGCACTTTGATCTGGGGCGGCGCGCCGATGTATGTCGAGGATGCGCTCGCCGCGCTCGACCGGTTCGGCCCGCGGTTGGCGCAGATCTACGGCCAGGGCGAGTCGCCGATGACCATCACGACTTTGTCGAAGGAGGACGTCGCCAACCGCGATGATCCACGCTGGCGCGAGCGGCTCGGCTCCGCCGGCCGGCCCTATGCCTGCCTCGAAGTAATGGTCGCCGACGCGGACGACAGGCCCGTGCCAACGGCTGAGACGGGCGAGATCCTCTGCCGCGGCGACGTCGTCATGCCCGGCTACTGGCGCAACGAGGAGGCGACCGCGGCTGCCCTGCGCGGCGGCTGGCTGCATACCGGCGACGTCGGCGCCTTCGACGAGGAGGGCTACCTGCACCTCAAGGACCGCTCCAAGGACCTGATCATCTCCGGCGGCTCCAACATCTATCCGCGCGA
Organism: Pseudolabrys sp.; assembly: GCA_051959715.1. Lineage (GTDB taxonomy): Bacteria > Pseudomonadota > Alphaproteobacteria > Rhizobiales > Xanthobacteraceae > Pseudolabrys. Next base: position 1,809 of record JBQCFB010000545.1, on the reverse strand, counting down.
AGTCGAGGAGGTGCTGCTGACGCATCCGGCCGTGCGCGAGGTATCTGTCATAGGCCGGCCCGACCGCGAATGGGGCGAGGTGGTCGTCGCCTATGTCGTCGGCGAGGCCGACCGGGCCGCGCTCGATGCGCTGTGCCTTGCGCGCATCGCCCGCTTCAAAAGACCGAAGGATTATGTTTTCGTGTCCGCCCTGCCGAAGAACAATTACGGCAAGATCCTGAAGACGGAACTGCGTGCGCGCGACCAGGCGCGCACGGCGTAGAGATCGAGCGACGTGAACGCGACGAACGACAACATCCCGAAGGCCGGCACCTGTCCGATCTGCCGCCGGCCGGTCGATCCGGCGCTCTCGCCGTTCTGTTCGAAGCGTTGCGCCGACATCGATCTCAATCGCTGGCTGACCGGCGTCTATGCCGTGCCGGTGGTGGAAGAAGAAGACGAAGACGGCGAGCGTCCGCGCGAGCCCGGGGAGGAGACTTAGATCATGAATGCATCGCCGCCGGCCTGGCCGGACCAGCTTTTCGACACCTTGAAACGCGCCGACATCCGCCAGGTCGGCTACGTGCCGGACGCCGGCCATTCGCGGCTGATCGCGCGCTGCAAGGCCGACCCCGATATCCGCGACGTTGCGCTGACGACCGAGGAGGAGGGTATCGCGCTTGCCGCTGGCGCCTGGCTCGGCGGCGAGCGCGCCGCGCTGCTGATGCAGTCGAGCGGCGTCGGCAACTGCGTCAACATGCTGTCGCTGATGCGCGCGTGCAGCTTCCCGCTGGTGACGTTCATCACCATGCGCGGTGAGTGGGAAGAGTTCAATCCGTGGCAGGTGCCGATGGGCTCGATCGTCGAGCCCGTGATGAAGCTGTGCGACGCGGAGGTCTATCGCGCCATGAAGCCGGAGGAGGTGCCGCAGCTCGCCGAGCGTGCGGTGCAGAAGGCGTTCGGCGAGGAGCGCGTCGCCGCGGTGCTGCTGTCGCAGCAATTGATCGGCAAGAAGGTGTGGGTGAAATGACCGGAACGCTCGAACGCCGCGCCGCGATGGCGAAATTGGTTGAAGGCCGCGACGACAACCTGCTGGTCGTACCGGGCCTCGGTTCGACCACCTACGATCTCGCCGCCGCCGGCGACAACGACCGCAACTTCTATCTCTGGGGCGCGATGGGCGGCGCGGCGATGATCGGCCTCGGTCTGGCGCTGGCGCAGCCGAAGAAGCGCGTCGCCGTCATCACCGGCGACGGCGAGATGCTGATGGGGATGGGCGCGCTCGCCACGATCGGCATCCAGCAGCCGGAAAACCTCGCCGTCATCGTGTTCGACAACGGCATGTATCTCGAGACCGGCGGCCAGCCGAGCCATACCGCGGGCGGGGTCGACATCGTGTCGGTCGCGCGGAGCTGCGGTTTCGGCACGTGCCTGGAGGTCACGGACGAGGCCGGCCTCGCCGACCTCGCCGGACGCCTGAAGACACTAAAGTCCCTCCTGTTCGCCCGCGTCGCGATCAAACCCGAGGAGCCGCCGCGGGTCCTGCCGGAGAAGGAGGGGGCGGTGCTCAAGCGCCGGTTCCGCGCCGCCTTGGGCCTGACGCCGTAGGCGGCCCTCCGTCTCTCGGACCGCCGGTTCTGCCACGCGTCACAAGGGGTTACCCGCAACGCGCCCGGTCCTAGACACGGACGGACGACGCCATTATAACGCCCGCTCTCTGCCGGCCGGCCCTTTTGGGGACGGCCTCCCGGGCGCCCAGGTAGCTCAGTTGGTAGAGCATGCGATTGAAAATCGCAGTGTCGGTGGTTCGATTCCGCCCCTGGGCACCAC
>JBQCFB010000544.1:0-2833 GCA_051959715.1 Pseudolabrys sp. | reverse complement strand
ACACCGTGCGCGGGACGCCTTGGGTCTGGCGGACTTGCGGCACTACAGGACTTCAGCATGCCTCGTCGCTGCGAGGCGTCGAGGTCCGTGGGTCCTTCGGGACTCAAGAGCGTCCCGCGCGCCCTCGGTACTTCTCGAGAGCGACGGAAGCTGCGGAGAGACGAGGGCCTGCCCGGGGCCGACCAAAGAATGCGGGCGATGAATCACGTCTCCCGTCATCCTGAGGTGCGCGCCGAAGGCGCGCCTCGAAGGATCTGTGAGTCAGAGGTCCTTCGAGGGCCGCTTCGCGGCCTCCTCACGACGACGGGGCAGGTCCATTCCTTCGCCATCCTCGAATACACCCCTTCCACATTTGCGCATTGTCGCGGCGTACAATCTCGCGCACGGTCGCGGCGACCTGAACGGAACCCGTGCATGAACTCGCTGCTCCCGATCGCCGCCATCTTCCTGCTCGCGGGCTTCGTCAAAGGCGTGATCGGCATGGGCCTGCCGACGGTCGCCGTCGGCGTGCTCGGCCTTCTGATGTCGCCGTCGCAGGCCGCCGCGGTGCTGATCGTGCCGTCGCTCGTCACCAATATCTGGCAGGCCTTCGCCGGCGGTCACTTCAAGGACGTGGCGCGGCGGCTGTGGCCGATGCTCGTCGCCGTCTGCATCGGCACCTATGCCGCGGCGCTCATCGTGCCGAGCGCGAGCGGCGGCGAGGCGACCATCTGGCTCGGCCTTGCGCTGGTCATCTACGCCGCCTTCGGCCTCTGCAACATCCACCTGCACACGCCGCAGCGGCACGAGGGCTGGATCGGCTTCATCGTCGGTCTCACGACCGGCGTCGTCAGCTTCGCCACGGCGGTGTTCGCCATTCCCGGCGTGCCCTACGTGCAGTCGCTCGGCTTCGACCGCGACCGGCTGGTCCAGGCGCTCGGCATTTCTTTCACAGTGTCGACGATCGCGCTCGCCGCGGCGCTGTCGCATACCGGCGAAATGACCACCTCGGTTGCGGTGCCTTCGGCGGTGGCGCTCGCCGCCGCGCTGGTCGGCATGGTGGCCGGGCAGAAGGTGCGGGGCCTCGCCTCGCCCAAGACCTTCCGGCTATGCTTTTTCATCGGCCTGCTCGCGCTCGGCGCGCATCTGGCGCTGCACGGCCTGTTGTGATCGGATTGGCCGCAGTCAACAGGAAGCGGCCATGAAGATCGTCGATCTCACCCACGTCATGAACGTCCATACGCCCGGCTGGGTCGGTTACGCCGGCAACAAGATGTATTACGCGCAGAACCTCCAGACGGTGCGCATCGTCGCGCAGCGGATCGACACTGCGCTGCATGTCGGCACGCATTTCGACGGCGCGATGCACGCCACCGACAACCGCCAGGGCGACATGGCGCATCTGCCGCTCGATTATCTCTGCAACCGCGGCGTCGTGGTCGACATTTCCAAGCACATGCACGACTGGGCGGTGATCACGCCGGAGATCATCGAGTCGGCCGGCGCCGACATCCGCGAAGGCGACATCCTCATCCTGCACACCGGCTGGCACAAACACTACGAAGGCCAGCCGCAGCAGGATCTGGTGCGCTACTTCTGCTACCACCCGGGCCCGAGCCTCGACACGCTGCAATGGATGCTGAAGAAGAAGATCAAATGGTGGGGCATGGACACCGGCTCCTGCGACCACGCGATGAACACCTCGATCCGCTACATGCGGCCCGACCTCGCCGAGGAGTTCACGAAGAAGCATGGCAAGACGCCGGGTGAGTTCTTCGGCACGTTCACCTACAAGCACAAGCGCTCCGGGCGCCAGGTGTCGGCCGACGTGTTCCCGTTCCACAATTGGGCGTTCCAGGAAGGCCTGCTGCACGCCGAGAACATCGGCGGCGACATCGAACTGATGCTCAACAAGCGCTGCCTGATCGGCGCCTTCCCGTGGCGCTACGAGGGCCTCGAGGGCTGCCCGTGCCGCATCGTCTGCTTCGTCGACGCCGGCGAGAGCGTCGAGGCGATGGGCGACGCCGCGAAGGCGATCCTGCCGCCGCGATAAGCCAAACGCTCGTCATGCCCGGCACGAGGCCGGGCATGACGAAGAAAAGACAGGGAAGGTTCAATGTTCAAGGTCGGCGACGCGACGATCCAGCGCATCGAGGAGACCAACTTGCCGACCTATCCGGTCAAGCAGGTGTTTCCGAAGATCACCGATGCGCAGCTCGAGAGCTACATGCCGTGGCTCGCGCCGCACCATTACGACCCGAAGAGCGGCTGCATCCTGCTGTCCGTGCATTCGTGGCTGTTGCGCGTCGGCGGCCAGACGATCCTGATCGATGCCTGCTGCGGCAACCAGAAGGACAAGCCCGGCCGGCCGTTCTGGCACATGCTCAACCAGCCCTATCTTCAGCGGCTCGCCGCCGTCGGCGTCACGCCGGAGGACATCGATGTGGTGATGTGCACGCATCTGCACCACGACCATGTCGGCTGGAACACGATCAACCGCGACGGCAAATGGGTGCCGACCTTCTCGAACGCACGCTACGTCTTCTCCAAGCCCGACGTCGATTACTTCTCGAAGATCGACGCCGACCCGAAGGAGGGGCCGGCCGAGCTCGGCACCTTCCGCGAATGCGTCGTGCCGATCCTCGAATACGGCAAGGCCGACCTCGTCGGCTGCGAGCCGCACCGGCTCAACGACTTCATCGAGATCGATTCCGCGCCGGGCCATTCGCCGGGCCACGTCTTCTTCAAGCTCGAGAGCAAAGGCGAGCGCGCCGCCTTCATCGGCGACGTCTGGCATCACCTGCTGCAGGTGCTGCATCCGGACTGGAATTTCACCAAGAACTCCGACGCCGCC
>JBQCFB010000543.1:0-3086 GCA_051959715.1 Pseudolabrys sp. | reverse complement strand
CGCACATCTCGAGATACGCCGCAAGTGGAGCGCCGGAAGGCGCGTTCCTCCGATCGCAAGGAGGAACGGGGCGATCGTAAGACGCCCCGCCCGGATGGTCTCGCCGGCCATCCATCGGGGGTTTCGCACACCCCCGCGTCTGCCGGCGCTCCGCTCCCCTCGATCGGGAGCCTGTGAATTGCAATTCAGCGAGGGCCTTCCCGGGGCCGACATCAAGAATACGGGCGATGAGTCATGTCTTCGCGCGAAGCGGGCAGGTCCGCCGCGCGCTGCCTAGCCCTCCGGCCGAAGCGCGCAGCGCGAGGGCGGGGCTGTTTGACAATTGAATCGATTGCGACGCGGGCAAGCCGCCTGAAACCTTTTGTCGCATGCCGCGTTGCCGGTCCGCTGTTTTGACCAAGGAGGCAACACATGAAGACGTTTATTCTGGCGGCAGCCGTCGGCGCGCTGGCCCTGTCCGCTGCGGTTCCGGCAAACGCTGTCGTTGTCGTGAAGGAGCGGCCCGGCGCGGTCGTCATCCACAAGCGCCATCACGCCGACTGCCGCGTCGTGAAGGTGAAGAAGCGTCTGCCGAACGGCAACGTGATCGTGAAAACCCGCCGCAGCTGCTGATTTCGGCGTTGCGGCGAAGACCGGATACCGGCGCGGCGACGCGCCGGCGTCCGGTGTTTCATTTCCCGTTCAGGCCTTCGGCTCGGCGAAAGCGAGCTTTTCGCTCTCCGGTGGCAGCATGCCGAAGATGTTGAGCGTCATCGAGATCAGCGCGTAGTAGCCGAGGATGCCGACGAGCTCGACAATCGCCGCGTCGTCGAGGAACGCGGTGACGCGGTTGTAGTTGCGGTTGCCGACGCGGCGCGTCTTGTAGAGCTCCGCGACGAAATCGTGGATCGCGCGCTCGTCCTTCGGTGCCGTTGTCGGCACGCGCCCCTTGCGGATGTCCTCGATCGTCTTCGCCTTCACGCCTGCCTTCTGCGCGATCGGCGCGTGCGCGAACCATTCGTACTGCGCCTTCCAGAATCGCGCCGTGCACAAAATCGCGAATTCGGACAGGCGCGGCTCGAGCCGCGTCTTGTAGCGGGTGTGCGCGCCGAGGGCCTGTGCGTGCTGGCCGAATTCCGGCGCATACATCCAGGCGGCGAAGGGGCCGCGGATGTTCAGCGACTGGCCGCGCGGGCCGGCGCGCAGCGATGCCAGAAGCGCGCGCTGCGCCTCGTCGAGGTTTTCTTCCTTGAGCGGCGCGAGACGGGGCGCCGGGCGCTTGGCGGGCATGGGCTCTTGTCCTGGCATAGGGGTGGATGTCGCGGGCGGGAGGCGCTGTAATATAGCCAAACGCGCTGCCGCCAAACCGGAAAGCGCGAATGGAGGGGGTGCGTCATGCGATTTCGGCTTCTGAAAATATGCAGTGCCGCGCTGCTGCTTGCCGCGGCGGCGACGCCGGCGTTCGCCGATGCGATCGACGGCGACTGGTGCCATAGCGATGGGCGGCACTTCGCGATCCGCGGGCCTGACATCGTCACGCCGGCCGGCGCCCGCATGCAGGGCGATTACGCGCGGCACTCATTCGCCTACAAGCCGCCCGCGTCGGAGCGCGGCGCCGGCGGCACCATCGCGATGCAGCTCGTCAACGAGAACACGGTGCATTTGAGCTACGGGGACGCGGCGGCCGCGCCGGAAGTCTGGTCACGCTGCTCGCCGACGACGAGCGCCTTGCCGGGCCGTCCTGCCGCCTGAGAGGTCTACTGCTCGACCGATGCGGTGACGTGGGCGAGCCCGCGCCCGAGGATGCGCAGCTCTTTCGCCGCGGCGAGCGAGAGGTCGAGCACGCGGCCGCGCGTGAACGGGCCGCGATCGTTGACCACGACCTCGACCGAGCGGCCGGTCCTGCGGTCCGTTACCTTCAACCGTGTGCCGAAGGGCAGGGTGCGGTGCGCGGCCGTGAGCTTTCCCGGATCGTACTGGTCTCCCGCGGCGGTGCGGCCGTGATAGTTCTTGTCGTAATAGGCGGCGACGCCGGAGAACTGGCCGGTCGTCGACTTGCCGGCGGCAAATGCCGGGGCACCCGCGACTGTCAGCGCGAGCGCCATTCCGATCGGCAGCCGAAAGTCCGGCATTGTCGTCTCGCCCCAGGTCGAAATCCCATCCTAGCGGACAAACATTACCTGCGTCTTCATGGCGAAATCGGGGTCACGAATCGGCCGCCGCGGCGCTTCTGCGGCGCGAGGATTTCGCCCTCGCTGCGGCGGTGCGCGGCTTGCGTGCGGCGGCCCCGTTCCGGGTCGCTTTCCTGACGGCTTCGTCCGCCGCCTCGTCGGCAATCTGCTCCTTGGCGTCGCCGCGGCGGCGCTCGATGTGGTCCAACGTATGTTCGGCGCGGCGCTTGCACTCGTCGTGCAGCTCCTGCAATTCCTCGTCGCTCAGGTCCTCGATCGCGGCGAAGCGGTTCTCCGCGTCCTTCATCGCCAGAACGAGCTCGGACAGCTTGAGCTGCACGGTGAGGATGTCGCGGTTCTGCGTGTTCTGGATCAGGAACACCATCAGGAACGTCACGATGGTGGTGCCGGTATTGATGACCAGCTGCCACGTGTCGCTGTAGTCGAACATCGGGCCGGTGACGATCCAGACGAGCACGACCGCGCAGGCGAGCAGGAAGCTCACCGGATGGCCGGTCCAGGACGCGACCGCCTGCGCCATGTGCGAGAACTGGTTGCTGAGCCAGCCCCCCTTGTGCGGATGCTTCTTGTGATTGGCCATCGTGCCCGTCGCGGAAAATCGTGCCTCGCCCGTCGGCGCTTCAACGCGGCGGCGGGTTCCCGGTTCCCGGCGGCGCCGGAGAACTACTTCAACTTCGGCAGGGTCTGCCGGACACGGCCGATGCCGGCCCACGGATCCTTCTTCAGCCGCGACAGGCGCTGCATGACGTTGGCGACCGTGTACTGGCTCGCGCTCTTGAGGCTGCCCAATTCGTCCCAGTCGATCGGGACCGACACCGGCGCGCCCGGCCGCGCGCGGGTGGAGTAGGGCGCGACAGCGGTGGCTTCGCGTGAGTTGCGGAGATAATCGAGGAAGATGCGGCCGTCGCGCTTGGC
>JBQCFB010000542.1:0-2479 GCA_051959715.1 Pseudolabrys sp. | reverse complement strand
TCCTGCTCGCCGGCACGTTCTGCGGCGGGCTCTACGCCGCCGCGCACCAGTCCTACCGCTTCGCCGCCGCCGACACGGCGAGCGAGCGCTTCCGCGCCAAGGCGGTGTCGTGGGTGCTCGCCGGCGGCATCTTCGCCGCCGTGCTCGGGCCGCAGCTCGTCATCTGGACCAAGGACCTGCTGTCACCGCACCTGTTCGCGGCGAGCTTCCTCGGCCAGTCGGCCTGCGCGCTGCTCGCCGCGATCGTCCTGCAATTCGTGCGCATCCCGCACGTGAAGCCGCAGGCGCAGCACGAGACGCGCCCGCTCGGCGCCATCATCCGGCAGCCGCGCTTCATGGTCGCCGCCGCCTGCGGCATGGCCGCCTACGCCATGATGAACATGGTGATGACCTCGGCGCCGCTCGCCATGGTCGGCTGCGGCCATTCCGTCACCGACGCAACGCTCGGCATCCAGTGGCACGTGCTCGCCATGTACGGCCCGAGCTTCGTCACCGGCTCGCTGATCGCGCGCTACGGCGTCGAGCGCATCACCTGCATCGGGCTCGGCCTCATCGTGCTGACCGCGATCGTGGCGATCTCCGGCATCACCGTCGCGCATTTCTGGAGCGCGCTGGTGCTGCTCGGCGTCGGCTGGAACTTCGCCTTCATCGGCGCGACGACGATGGTCACGCAGTGCCACAAGCCCGAGGAGCGCACGCGCGTGCAGTCGTTCAACGACTTCCTCGTCTTCGGCGCGATGGCCGTGTCGTCGTTCTCGTCCGGGCAGCTGCTCGAGACGGTCGGCTGGGCGGCGATCAACGAGGTCGTCATCCCCGTGGTCTGCGTCGTGTTCGCGCTGCTGATGTGGGTGCGCATGCGCGCCCGCGCGGCCATGCCTGCGGTCTAGTCGCGCAGGCGCCAGACGCCGATGAACTGATCGGGAATCCGGTCGGTCAGGTATTCCACCGGCTCCGGCAGATCGAACGGCGGCAGCAGCATGTTGAGCGGGCGCCAGTAGGGCGCGACCGTGTCGGTGTTCTCTTTGCACTCCGGAAACGTCGTCGTCATCAGATAGCGCGGCTTCGCGCGCATGATGTTGTCGAGCGCGCGCCGCGCGTCGCGCAGGCTCAGATGCACGAGGCAGTCGCGGCAGAAGACGAGATCGACCGGCGGCAGTGCGTCGCGCAGCAGGTCGAGGCAGACGAACTCGCCGAGCGCGCTACGATTCGCCTTGTTCTGCTCGATCAGCGGCCGGACCAGGTCGGCGCCGGTATAGCGGACCTTGCCGAGCGGCACGGTCGACATCCAGTGCGCGTCGCCGCAGGGAACGTCGAGCATCGTCGTGATGCCGAGCCGCTTCAGCGCACCCGGGAGTGCCGCGCGCAAATGTTCCGTCGCCGCGGCGGACGACCCGATGCCGGAAACCGATTCGGTTCCGTCCCACAGATTGCCGCGGAACGCCTTCTCGAAGATGGCGCGCCGCCGCGCCGACTGCACGCGTGCGTAGATCTGGTGTCGCGCGAAGTCATAGAGTATCGGATAGCGTTTGAGCCGGGCGATGACTGCGCGCATGCACGTGACCTTCACTGACGGCCACAACTATAGGATGTGGGCGTCAGCTGGCAAGCCGTGAGGAGGTCAGCGCTCGCCGCTCGCGCGCGGAAACAGCCGGTCGGACAGGCGCATCAGGTCGAGCGCGCGGTCGTAGAACCTGTTCGCCCACGGCACGACGAAGCGCCGCGCCGGCGGGACCAGCCACACGCTGAGCGTCGCGAAGATGCCGGCGATGATCGCCGACGCCAGCATGTCGAGCGGGAAGTGCAGCCCGAGATAGATGCGCGCCCATGCGACGAGCACGCCGGCGAGCGTGACGATGCGGCCCCAGCGCGGTGCGGCCCCTGTCGCGATCAGCGCGATGCCGACCGTGAGCATGAATGTGGTGTGGTCGCTCGGGAACGAGTTCTCCGGCGCATGCGCCATCAGCGTGCGGCCGAGACCGATCATGAACGGGCGCGGCTCGTACCAGAACTGGCCGACGATCTGGTTGGCGCCGAGCGCCAGCGCGGCGGCGATGGCCGTCGCGACCAGGCCCGCGCGCCGGTCCGGCCGGCCGCGGATCCACAGCAGCACGAGCAGGAGCGGCACCAGTCCGATGACGTCGCCGGCGACGACGCGGCCGAGCGCGATCAGGACGTGCGATTCACCCGGCTCTGCGTTGATCAGCAGGAACAAATAATGATTGAGGGCGAGCATTGCGGTTCCGTGCGTCGAAGCCCCCGGCGCCGATCTAGCAATGCAGGCGCGCCGCGGCAATGCGGCGGCGCGTACCGTCAGAACGTGTAGGTCTTGCCGACCGCGGTCGGCGCCAGCACCTTGTCGCCGAACGCATTGGCGAGCGCCGTCATGGCGCGCCAGCCGGTGCAGTGGCCGGCGGCGAGCGTCTTCAGCCCGAAGCCGCTCAAGCCCTCGACCGTCTGCGGGATGATCGCCTCGTTCGGC
>JBQCFB010000541.1:0-6232 GCA_051959715.1 Pseudolabrys sp. | reverse complement strand
TTGCGCAGCGCGGATCGCTGTATCGGCGTAGGCCTCGGGGTCGAGCAGCCGCCGTGCGATCTCTTCCCAGCTCAGGAAGCGCGCCGCGCCGGCAAAGCGGCCACGCGCCAGCGCCCGGCCTATAGCGCGTGCGATGCCGTCCCCGTCGCCCGGCGCGTAGCCGAAGCGGTTCGGGCTCTCGCCGGTCGCGAAATCCGCGCAGACGGCGGGCAGGCCGAGATACTCGAACTGCATCAGCTTCAGGCTCGACTGCGCGAGGTAGCCGGAATTCGCCTGCGGCTTGTACGCGGCGATGCCGAAATCGGCATGCTTGATGTAAGGCAGGGTGGCCCTGAACGGCATCTCTTTATAGAAGCGCACGTTCGCCGGCGCCGCGAAGGACGCGCCTGTGCCGATCAGATGGAACTGGATGTCCGGGCGGCGCGCCGCGGCGTGCTGGAAGAACGACGCGTCGAACAGCATCGAGCCGGCGGTGACGGCATTGACGCCGCCGGCATAGGGGCTCGGGCCGATTGCAGCGAACTCGTCGGAATTGACGCCCTGCGGCACGACGAAGGTCTTGCCCGCCGCCCAGGCGAGATCGTCGGCGATCCTTTCGGCGAGCAGGCAGAAGGCATCGACCTCGTCCACGCGCCGGCGCAACTCGGCGGCGAGCGCCGGCGGAGCACCGATCGTGTGCAGCGCGTCCGACCCGCGATAGATGATACGGGCGCGCGGGTTCAGCCGCCGCGCGCGGTGGATGAGCATGATGCCGAGGCCGGACTCGATCACGATATGCGAGGCGGCGCGGAATTCATCGTCGATGAAGCGGTTCGGCAGCGCCGCATAGGTGGAGAACATCAATCTCGCCGCTGCATCGAGCGCGGCGATGCCGGAGCGGAAAGGGTGGAAGGCCGTGCGCCACAGATAGCAGGTGACGCCGTTCACGTCTTCCGCACGGTTGGCGCGATCCCACAGGAACAGCCGGTGGTCGCCCTTGGCACGCGAGACCGGACTGAAGCGCAAGGATATGAAGGTGACCTCGTCGCCGAGCCGCACCAGCGCGTCGGCGAGCTGCTGGATGCTGCCGCGGCGCGGTGTGCGATAATCGTGCACGCCGGACACGATGACGATCTTGCGCCTGGCTGGTGCGCTGCCGGTCACGACGGACGCGCGATCTCCGCTGTTCAGAGCTGACCGGGGAGTTGCGCGCCGTGGGTCCGCTTGCTCTTTGGTGCAAGCGCGCGGACGCCGCGCAGCAGCGGCGCCATCATCCGCTGCAGCCGCAGGCTCTTCGAATTCATCATCGCGGCCCACATTTCCGGATGAATCACCGCGATCGCCGGCGCCGGTGTCTCCGCCGCCTGCACTTCGAGGCGATGGATCAGCGCGGCGTTGCGCCGATTGGCGAAGATCAGCAGGTTCTGCCGGTACCATGTGGCGACACGGCGGTCGTCCCAGATGCGCCAGCGCAGGAAATCGAAGCAGCGATAGTCGCGCGCGGCGAACTTGGCTGCCCAATAGGCGGGCCATTGCTCGTTCACGTGGTGGACGCCGCCCTGATAAGGCGCCGCGGCCGAGAAGGCGATCGCGTCGGCGTGCCGTACGATATTGCCGACGAAGGCGTCCGCCCGCGCCGGCGTGATGTGCTCGCCGACCTCCATGGAGATGGCGAGGTCGAAATGCCGGCCGAGGTCGAACGGCGCCGCCAGGTCGCAGGGGCGGAAGGATTCGCGCGGGATCTGGAGGACCGGCTGTGCCCAGGCACCGTCGACGCCGACTTGGTCCTCGATGCCGAGCTCCATCGCGGTCTTCGACCAGGTTCCCTGGCCGCAGCCGATGTCGATCAGCGAGCGCGGCTGAAAGATGTCGATCAGGAGCGGCAGGATGATCGCCGCCGAAGCGAGCGAGCCGTCGCGCTGATCCTGGAAGAACTGGGTTGTGTAGGCATTCGCCACGGCGGTACCCCTCGCATTCCGATGCGGCATATGGGCGTCAACGGCGGTGCTCCCCGCTTCGTTCCAGCGGAACCGGACTGTCTTGCCCTGCCGCCAGATACGGGGCATTTTCCCGGCGCAACGCTTTTCGCCACACGGACGGCCCGAAAATGACGATCTACAGCCTCGCCGGCATGACGCCGGAGATCGGCACACCCTGCTACGTCGCCGAAAACGCGACGCTCATCGGCAAGGTGCGGATGAAGGCGGGCGCGAGCATCTGGTTTGGCGCGGTGCTGCGCGGCGACAATGAATGGATCGAGGTCGGCGAGCGCAGCAACGTGCAGGACAATTGCACGCTGCACACCGATCCCGGCTTCCCGCTCGTGATCGGCGCCAACTGCACGGTCGGCCACAACGTCATCCTGCATGGCTGCACGATCGGCGACGGCACGCTGATCGGCATGCACTCGACGGTCATGAACGGCGCCAGGATCGGTGCGAACTGCATCGTCGGCGCCGGCGCGCTGGTCAAGGAAGGCGCGGTGGTCCCCGACAATACGCTGGTGGTCGGCTCGCCGGCCCGGCACGTGCGCACCCTCGACGAGCGTGCAACGAAGATGCTCGCCCATGCTGCCGAGGTTTATTATCAGCGCGGCCTCGACTACGCGGCCAATTTGCGCGCCGTTTAGCCCCAGCGGCGATTTCAGCCCGCTTGCCGCCGCCTGCCGAGATGTTTTAGGGTTAAAGCATCTGGCGAGGCGGGGAGAGGCAGGCCATGAAGATCGCAGTGCTGGGCGGCGGCAACGGCTGCTACGCCGCCGCCGCCGACCTGTCCGAGACCGGCCACGAGGTGCGCTTCTGGCGGCGCGACGCCGAGGCCTTCAAGCCCGTGCTGGAAACGAGCACGATCCGCCTGCGCGATTTCAAGGGCGTGCGCGATATCGGCATTGCGCTGCCGACCGCCGACATCGGCAAGGCGGTACGTGGCGCCGAGCTCATCGTCGCGCCGATGCCGGCCTTTGCGCAGCACGATCTCGCCGTGGCGCTGGCTCCGCATCTGACCGACGGCCAGGTGATCTACTTGCCGCCGGGGACGTTCGGGTCATATGTAATGATGCGCGTGCTGCGCGACCATGGCTGCCGCGCCGACGTCGCCATTGCCGAGACCGGCACGCTGCCCTGGCTGACGCGCAAGCGCGGGCCGGCCGAGGTCGCGATCACCACCCGCGCGACGCGTCTGCCGACCGGCGTGTTTCCCGCACGGCATTCCACGCACGCGCTCAAGATCATCTCCGCCGCGTTCCCCGGCGCCATCGAGCCGGTCGAGGACGCGCTGTCGGCGGCGCTGATGAATGCGGGGCCGATCATCCATCCGCCGCTCATCATCATGAACGCCGGTCCGATCGAGCATTTCCCGCGCTGGGACATCCACAAGGAGGGCACGCAGCCCTCGATCCGCCGCGTCCACGACGCGCTCGACAACGAACGCATTCGCTTGCGCGAGGCGCTCGGCTACAAGCCGCCGCATTTCCCGCTCGCTGACCACTACAAGACGTCGAACTGGATGTACGGCAAGCTGGCGCACGACAAGCTCGTCGATTCCGGTGACTGGCACGAGAAGCTCGACTTCAAGACGCACCGCTACCTGCGCGAGGACATCGGCATGGGTCTCGCTTTGATTGTCTCGCTGGCCGACTGGGCCGGTGTGAAGGCACCGGTTGCGAGCGGCCTGCTGGCGCTCGGTGGCGCGGCAAGCGGCAACGATTTTCGCAAGGACGGCCGTACGATGGAAACGCTCGGGCTTGCCGGCGAGACCCGAGAGGCGCTGACGCAGCTCTTGCGGAAAGGCCTATAGATGGCCGGTCGCGCGATCATCGCCTGCGTCGGCGCCGGGAGAATGGGCCGCGGCATCGCGCATGCCTTCGCCTATGCCGGGCACGATGTTCGCCTGATCGACGCCAAGCCGCGCGACGCCGCGATGCGCGACAAACTGTTCGGCGAGGCGCGCGCCGAGATTCGCGGCACGCTTGCGCAGATCGCCGATCTCGGCGGCTTCGACAAGTCCGCGATCGACCGCATCATGGCGCGCGTGACGTTTCATGGACACGATCAGGCGCAGGCGGCCTTCGCGAGCGCGCACATCGTCTTCGAGGCCGTGCCGGAGACCGAGGAGGCCAAGCGCGACGGCTTCGCCTTCATCGACCGCTTCGCCGACACCGACGCCATCGTCGCCTCGACCACGTCAACCTTCCTGTCGACGCAGCTGTCGGGCTTCAGCGGCCGGCCGAAGCGCTTCCTCAACGCGCACTGGCTCAACCCCGCCTTCATCGTGCCGCTGATCGAGGTCAGCCCGACGCCGGAGACCGATCCGGCCGTGCTGACGGAATTCAACGCGCTGCTCGAGGCCATCGGCAAGGTGCCGGTCGTCTGCGCGGCATCGCCCGGCTACATCGTGCCGCGCATCCAGGCGCTCGCCATGAACGAGGCGGCGCGGCTGGTGGAGGAGGGCGTCGCCACGGCGGAGGACGTCGACAAGGCGGTGAAATACGGCTTCGGCTTCCGCTTCGCCATTCTCGGCCTGCTCGAATTCATCGACTGGGGCGGCGGCGACATTCTCTATTATGCCAGCCGCTACATGGCCGGCGCGATGAACGACAAGCGCTTCGAAGCGCCGCAGATCGTGCACGACAACATGGCGGCAGGGCGCAACGGCCTGCGCGACGGCAAGGGGTTCTTCGACTACACGAGCATGGACGTGCCGGCCTATCGGCGCGAGCGCCTCGCCGCGTTCATGAAGGCGCTGAAGGATGCGGGATTGGCCAAGCCGCCGGTGTCGTAGTCATTCCGGGGCGGCCCGCAGGGCCGAACCCGGAATCCAGAAGCATCCGCACTCATTGTGGCCCTGGATTCCGGATCGCGGCTTCGCCGCGTCCGGAATGACGCAAATACATGCTAGTGCCCACCCAAATAGGTCGCGATCAGGCGCGGATCGTTGATCAGCGACGACGCCGGCCCCGAGTGCACGATCTCGCCGGTCTCCATCACGTAGCCGAAGTCGGCGGTCTCGAGCGCGGCGCGCGCGTTCTGCTCGATCAGCAGAATCGACACGCCGAGTTCGCGCAGCGATGCGATAATCCGGAAGATTTCGCGGGTGATGAGCGGCGCCAGCCCGAGGCTCGGCTCGTCGAGCATCAAGAGCTGCGGCTTGGCCATCAGCGCGCGACCGAGCGCCAGCATCTGGCGCTCGCCGCCCGACAACGTGCCGGCCTTCTGCGCACGTCGCTCGGACAGGCGCGGGAAGCGCGCGAACACCTCGGCCATCGACTGCTTCACCGCCGCGGCGCCGTCGCGGCGCGAATAGGCCCCGAGCAGGAGGTTGTCCTCGACCGACATGCCGGCGAACAGCTCGCGCCGCTCCGGCACGAGGCAGAAGCCCATCTCGACGCGGCTCTCGGTGTCGAGCCGCGTGACATCGCGGCCGTCGAACGAAACGCGGCCGGTGCAGGGCAGCAGGCCGATCGCGGTCGTCAGCAGGCTGGTCTTGCCGGCGCCGTTGGCGCCGATCACGGTGACGATCTGCCCGCGCGCCACGTCGAGCGAGACCTCGCGCACGGCCTCTGCCTTGCCGTAGCAGACGCTGACCTTGTCGATCGAGAGGAGGGCGGTCATGCCACGCCTCCGAGATAGGCTTCCTGCACGCGCGCATCGGCGCGCACGGCCTCGGGCGTGCCCTCGCAGAGCTTGCAGCCGAATTCCATGACGACGATGCGGTCGACCAGGCCCATGACGAAGTCCATGTCGTGCTCGACCAGCAGGATGGTCAGGCCCTCGGCGCGCAAGGTGCGCAGGAGCTCGGCGAGCTTCATTTTCTCTTGCCGGCGCAGGCCCGCGGCCGGTTCGTCGAGGACCAGCAGCACGGGATCGGCGGCGAGCGCGCGGGCGATCTCGAGCAGTCGCTGGTTGCCGAGCGGCAGGTTGCCGGCGAGGTCGAACGGCCGCGCGCCCAGTCCCACGCGTTCGAGCTGGCGCATCGCTTCGCTGCGCGCATGCTCCTCCTCGGCGCGGTCGAGCCGCAGCGCGCCGGCGAAGAAGCCCGCGCGGGTGCGCGCATAGGCGCCGAGCAGCACATTGTCGAGGAGCGACATGCGCGGCCGCAGCTTCACGTGCTGGAAGGTGCGGGCAATGCCGCCGCGCGCAATGCTGCACGCGGATGCCCGGGTGATGTCCTTGCCGGCGAAGTCGATGCGGCCTTCGCTGGCGCGCAGCGCTCCGGTGATGAGGTTGAACATCGTCGTCTTGCCGGCGCCGTTCGG
>JBQCFB010000540.1:0-4471 GCA_051959715.1 Pseudolabrys sp. | reverse complement strand
GGCCGCATCGTCGAAACCGGGCATCAGGAGGTTCGGCGGCTGCGGCGGAACGACACGCAGACCGACCATGTCGAAGTGGCCCGCCGCCGCGGCGTCGATCAGCTCGCGCGGCGAAGCGTCGATCATCGGCAGATGTTCGAGGGAGAGCGGGCGCATCGGCGTGTCCTTCCGTCGATGCGCCTGTCGGGTGTGCGCCGGTGTTACGCCGCCGCGGTCGGCTTGCGCGTCACGTTGAGGCGCTTGTCGAGATACTGGCCGACCTGCGTGAGCAGCGGCTCGACCTTGCCGTCGAAGAAGTGGTTGGCGCCCGTCACCACTTTCTGCTCGATGACGATGCCCTTTTGCGTCTTGAGCTTCTCGACCAGGGTGTTCACGTCCTTGGCCGGCACCACCGCGTCCTTGTCGCCGTGAATGATCAGGCCCGAGGACGGGCAGGGGGCGAGGAAGGAGAAGTCGTAGAGGTTGGCCGGCGGGCAGATCGAGATGAAGCCTTCGATCTCCGGGCGGCGCATCAGAAGCTGCATGCCGATCCAGGCGCCGAACGAGAAACCGGCGATCCAGCAGCTTTTCGCTTCCGGATTGATCGTCTGCGCCCAGTCGAGCGCGGCGGCCGCGTCCGAAAGTTCGCCGGTGCCGTGGTCGAAGGCGCCCTGCGAGCGGCCGACGCCGCGGAAATTGAAACGCAGCGCCGAGAAACCGCGGTGCACGAACTGATAGTAGAGCTGGTAGATGATCGGGTGGTTCATCGTGCCGCCGAACTGCGGATGCGGGTGCAGCACGATGGCGATCGGCGCGTTCTTCTGCCGCGCCGGGTGGTAGCGGCCCTCGATGCGTCCGGCCGGACCGGTAAAGATGACTTCAGGCATTGCGATCCTCAGGCTCTGCCGCCTTGTCTCAAATGCGGCTTCGGTATCTCAGCACGTCCCATGAAGGGCTAGTTTAGAATAATTCTAACTATAGGATTTCCTGCTGTGCTTTGCCGCGGCGCAGGCTATAAGCAGCCGCAACGTGCGGCTTCTAGCACGGGTGGCAGGGCAAAAAGCAAGCATATTGCGGGCCCTAGCGGCGATTGAGAACCGGTTTGGCGAGCGAACGCACCTATTTCGACTGGAATGCCACCGCGCCCCTGCGGCCGGAGGCCCGTGCCGCCATGCTGGCGGCTCTGGATGACCCCGGAAATCCGTCGTCGGTTCATGGCGAGGGCCGTGCTGCCCGGATGCTGGTCGAGGCGGTGCGGCGGCGGGTCGCGGCCCTGGTCGGCGGGGCCAAGGTCAACCAGGTCACCTTCGTGTCCGGCGCCACCGAGGCCAATGCGCTTGCGCTCCAGCCCGGCATCGCCGGCCGGCTGTTCGTATCGGCGGTGGAGCATCCGTCGGTCCTGGCCGGCGGCCGGTTCGCGCAAGAACAGGTCGAAATCCTCCCGGTCGACGGCAACGGCATCGTCGATCTCGACGCGCTCGCCGGCGCGCTTGTAATGGCCGAGCGGCCGCTCGTCTCGGTCATGCTCGCCAATAACGAAACAGGCGTCATTCAGCCGATCGCGGAGATCGCCGCGATCGTGCACGCCGCCAACGGGCTTCTTCACGTCGACGCGGTGCAGGCGGCCGGCCGCATCCCGATCGATATGCGCGCGCTCGGCGCCGACCTCATGAGCCTGTCATCGCACAAGATCGGCGGTCCGCAGGGCGCGGGCGCGCTGATCGTGGGTTCGGACCAAAACCTGAAGCCCCTGATCCGCGGCGGCGGGCAGGAGCGGGGTCTGCGCGCCGGAACCGAGAACGTCGCCGCCATTGCCGGCTTCGGTGCTGCCGCCGAGGCGGCGCTTGCCGGCCTCGATGCGGAGGCCGGACGCATGGCGGCCCTGCGCGAGCGGCTTGAGGGCGGTCTTCGCGCGGCGACGCCGGATGCCATAATCTTCGCGCACGGAGTCGGTCGGCTGCCCAACACGACGCTTGTCGCGGTTCCCGGCGTCAAGGCCGAGACCGCACTGATCGCCTTCGATCTCAACGGCTTCGCCCTGTCCTCGGGCGCGGCCTGCTCCTCGGGCAAGGTCGCTGCCTCGCACGTCCTCGCCGCCATGGGCGTGGAACCCGCGCTGGCGCGGGGCGCTATCCGGATATCGCTGGGGCCGACGACCACCGAAACCGAGGTGGAAAGCCTTCTCATTGCTTGGAAAAGGCTGGTTCCGTCATTACTTAAGGGTCAGTCAGACCACCATCTTGCCGCCTGACGGCGGCGTCACCGGGAACGATCGCCAAGCGAAAGCAGCGAACCGACCATAACCGACAAATCCAACCCGCGGTCCTTGCCACCGTGAGCGGAGGGAAACGTGCCGGCTGTACAAGAGACCGTCGAACAGGTCCGCCTTATCGACGTCGATCAATACAAATATGGGTTCGAGACCAACATCGAATCCGAGAAGGCCGAAAAGGGCCTCTCCGAAGACACCGTCCGCTTCATCTCGGCCAAGAAGAACGAGCCGGAGTGGATGCTGCAATGGCGGCTCGACGCCTATCGCCGCTGGCTGACCATGCGCGAGCCGACCTGGGCGCGCGTCGACTATCCGAAGATCGATTACCAGGACATCTATTACTACTCCGCGCCGAAGAAATTCGTCGCGCCGAAGTCGCTCGCCGATGTCGATCCGGAAATATTGAAGACCTACGAGAAGCTCGGCATCCCGTTGAAGGAGCAGGAACTGCTCGCCGGCGTGCGCAAGCAGGGCGAGCCGTCGGCGCTCGACGACGGAGAGATGTCCCGCAGCGAGTCGCGCGGCCGCGTCGCCGTCGACGCCGTGTTCGACTCGGTGTCGGTCGCCACCACCTTCAAGGAAGAGCTGAAGAAGGCCGGCGTCATCTTCATGCCGATCTCGGAGGCGATCCGCGAGCATCCCGAACTCATCAAGAAGTATCTCGGTTCGGTCGTGCCGACCTCCGACAACTTCTTCGCAACGCTCAACTCCGCCGTGTTCTCCGATGGCTCGTTCGTCTACGTGCCGGAGGGCGTGCGCTGCCCGATGGAGCTCTCGAC
Source organism: Pseudolabrys sp. (assembly GCA_051959715.1). Classification (GTDB taxonomy): domain Bacteria; phylum Pseudomonadota; class Alphaproteobacteria; order Rhizobiales; family Xanthobacteraceae; genus Pseudolabrys. The sequence continues at coordinate 1,441 of JBQCFB010000540.1, read as the reverse complement.
CTATTTCCGCATCAACGAGAAGAACACCGGCCAGTTCGAGCGCACGCTGATCATCGCCGACAAGGGCGCCTACGTCTCGTATCTGGAAGGCTGTACCGCGCCGATGCGCGACGAGAACCAATTGCACGCCGCGGTGGTCGAGCTGGTCGCGCTCGACGACGCCGAGATCAAATATTCGACGGTGCAGAACTGGTATCCCGGCGACGCCAACGGCAAGGGCGGCATCTTCAATTTCGTCACCAAGCGCGGCGACTGCCGCGGCGCGCGCTCCAAGATCTCGTGGACGCAGGTCGAGACCGGTTCGGCCATCACCTGGAAATATCCGAGCTGCATCCTGCGCGGCGACAATTCGCGCGGCGAGTTCTATTCGATCGCCATCTCGAACGGCTATCAGCAGGTCGACTCGGGCACCAAGATGCTGCATCTCGGCAAGAACACGACGAGCCGCATCATCTCCAAGGGCATCTCGGCCGGGCGTTCGCAGAACACCTATCGCGGCCTCGTCACCGCGCATCGCAAGGCGACTGGCGCGCGCAACTTCACCAACTGTGATTCGCTTTTGATCGGCGATCAGTGCGGCGCGCACACCGTGCCCTATATCGAGGCGAAAAACGCTTCCGCCGTGTTCGAGCACGAGGCGACGACGTCGAAGATCTCCGAGGACATGCTGTTCTACTGCCAGAGCCGCGGCATGTCGGCGGAGGAGGCGACGGCGCTCGTCGTCAACGGCTTCGTCAAGGACGTGCTCCAGCAGTTGCCGATGGAGTTCGCGGTCGAGGCGCAGAAGCTGATCTCGATCTCGCTCGAAGGCAGCGTGGGATGACGGCGATGAGCGCCTCCTGGTTCCGGCCGAAGAGATACGGCTACGGCGCGACGCCGGTGACCTGGCAGGGCTGGGCACTGACGCTCGCCGTTCCGGCGGTGCTCGCCGCTTCGATCGTCGGCATGAACCATTACGCCGGCCGTTCGAACGGCGCGGCCTGGCTCATCTGGGGCATCTTCGTCGCCTTGCTGGCGGTAGTTTTCGTCCGGGTGTCGCGTGCGCGCACCGACGGCGAGTGGCGGTGGCGCTGGGGCGCCAGCCGCGATCAAACGAATAATTGAGTGAGGGCCGATACGTGTCGCTTTTAGAAATCAAAAATCTGCATGTCGAGATCGAGAGCGAGGGCAAGAAGATCCTCAACGGTCTCAGCCTGACCATCGAGAAGGGGCAGGTCGCCGCCATCATGGGGCCGAACGGCTCCGGCAAGTCGACGCTCGCCTATGTGCTCGCCGGCAAGCCCGGCTATGCCGTCACCGAGGGCGATGTCCTGCTCGACGGCGAGAGCGTGCTCGAGATGGGCGCCGACGAGCGCGCCGCCAAGGGCGTGTTCCTCGCCTTCCAGTATCCGGTCGAGGTGCCGGGTGTCGCCACCATGACGTTCCTGCGCACCGCGCTCAA
>JBQCFB010000539.1:0-2408 GCA_051959715.1 Pseudolabrys sp. | reverse complement strand
GCGTTCGGCCAACTGCCTGAAGAACGACAACATCGTCTACATCGGCGATCTCGTTCAGAAGACGGAAGCCGAGATGCTGCGCACGCCGAACTTCGGCCGCAAGTCGCTCAACGAGATCAAGGAAGTGCTGGCGCAGATGGGTCTGCACCTCGGCATGGAAGTGCCGGGATGGCCGCCGGAGAACATCGAAGAGCTCGCCAAGCGCTTCGAGGACCACTACTGAGACACGAATTCGCCGCGGCCAGGATCATGGCAGCGGCGTTCTTGGGCGAACGCAGGATGCCCACCTGCACATTGTCCGACGAACCGTCGTGACACGTAAGACAGAGGGAACAGTTCGATGCGTCACGGCAAGGTTCACAGGAAGCTCGGCAAGAAGCCGGCTCACCGCAAGTCGATGTTTGCGAATATGGCCGCGAGCCTGATCAAGCACGAGCAGATCATGACGACGCTGCCGAAGGCGAAGGAGCTTCGCCCAGTGGTCGAAAAGCTGATCACCCTCGGCAAGAAAGGCAACCTCGCCGCTCGCCGCCAGGCGATCTCGGAGATTCGCGACGTCGCACAGGTCAAGAAGCTCTTCGAAGTGCTGGCGCCGCGCTACAAGGAGCGCCACGGCGGTTATACCCGCATCATGAAGGCGGGCTTCCGTTACGGCGACAACGCGCCGCGCGCGGTGATCGAGTTCGTCGACCGCGACGTCGATGCCAAGGGCAAGGATTCGGGACCGGTGCAGGTGCGGGCGACCGAAGAGGCGACCGCCTCGGTCTGATCTCACAAGCCAGTTTCACGATACGGAAGGGCGGCCCTGAGGGCCGCCCTTTTTCGTAGACAACTGCGCGACTGGAACCGACGGGCGCGTCTGTGCATGGCGACACGTCGCATTGGTCAATGCCGCGATGACGCGGTAACATCCTCCTCGTACAAAACGGGCTGCCCCTTACAAAAACCGTTGGGGCAAGGGGAGAAATTCCGATGATCCGCACATTCGTGCTCGCTGCGGCGCTCGCAATGGCGCTGGGCAGCGCCGCGCAGGCGCAATCCGATCTGGTCAAGCGTGGCGACTATCTGGTCAACACCATCATGACCTGCGGCAACTGCCATTCGCCGAAGGGGCCTCAAGGCGACATTCCGGGCAAGCATTTCTCCGGCGGCCTGTCCTGGGACGAGCCGCCGTTCAAGGTGACGGCGCCCAACATCACCGAAGACAAGGAAACTGGCATCGGCGCCTGGACCGACGACCAGATCAAGCATCTGCTGCGGACGGGCGTGCGGCCGAATGGCGTGCCGATCGCCGCGGTGATGCCGGTCGGCTTCTACAAGATCGTCACCGACCACGACATGGACGCCATTGTCGCCTACCTGCGCACGCTTCAGCCGATCAAGAACAAGGTGCCGGACCCGATCTACCGCTTCCCGGCCAAGTCGCAGACGCCGCCCGGCGCCGACAGCGCCTACACGGACGCGATGCTGAAGGATCCGGTCAAGCACGGCTTCTACCTGGCCACGATCGGCCACTGCTTCGAGTGCCATACGCCGATGACACCGAAGGGCCACGACTGGAAGGATTACGGCCGCGGCGGCATGGAATTCCCTGGCCCGTGGGGCAAGTCGGTGTCGCGCAACATTACATCGAGTAAGACCAAGGGCATCGGGGCCTGGACCGACGCGCAGATCAAGACCGCGCTCACGACCGGCGTCGACAAGGACGGCCAGCACCTCAAGCCGCCCATGGGCTTCCCGTACTACGCCCACATGACCGACGGCGATCTCAACGACATCGTCGCCTATCTGCGGACGGTGCCCGCGCAGGACTGATCTTCACCTCTCCCCGCGCGCGGGGAGGGCTAAGGCAAACCCCGTTCATTCCCGCGAAAGCGGGAATCCAGTTGGATCTTTCCGTGCGGAAGATCCGGGCTGGGTCCCCGCCTTCGCGGGGACGAGCGGATTGCCTCACCACCCCTCGAGCACCACCTTGCCGATGGTGGTGGCGCTTTCGATCTGCGCGTGCGCCTTGATCAGGTTGGCGGCGTTGATCGGTTTGAGCTCCTGCGCTGCTGTGGTCACGATCAGCCCGCCATCGATCATCGCCGACACCTCGTTGAGCAGCTTGTGCTGTCCGATCATGTCGGGAGTCTCGAAAATCGCGCGCGTGAACATCGATTCCCAGTGCACCGATGCGGCCTTGCGCTTGAGCGGCGTAACGTCGATCGACTTCGGGTCGTCGATCAGCGCGAATTTGCCGAACGGCGCGATGATGTCCGGCACTTGCGGGAACGAGGTGTCGGTGCCGGAAATGCCGGCGATCAGGGCCACTTGCGCGTGACCGATCGCCTTGAGTTGGCCGGCAAGCGGCTTGGTATGGTCGATGACGTGATCGGCGCCGAGCTTGAGGCACCAATCGCGCGTCT
>JBQCFB010000538.1:0-4904 GCA_051959715.1 Pseudolabrys sp. | reverse complement strand
CTTGATGCCGAGATCTTCCGAGATCGCCTGGCCGCCCGTGAGGATCGCGATGTCCTGGAGCATGGCCTTGCGGCGATCGCCGAAGCCCGGCGCCTTGACGGCCGCGACCTTGAGGCCGCCGCGCAGCTTGTTGACGACGAGGGTCGCGAGGGCTTCGCCTTCGACGTCCTCGGCGATCAGCAGCAGCGGCTTGCCGGTCTGCACGACCGACTCGAGCAGCGGCAGCAGTTCCTGGAGGCCCGAGAGCTTCTTCTCGTAGACCAGGATGTAGGGGTCTTCCATCTCGACGCGCATCTTGTCGGCGTTGGTGACGAAGTAGGGCGAGATGTAACCGCGGTCGAACTGCATGCCCTCGACGACGTCGAGCTCGGTCTCGAGGCTCTTGGCCTCTTCAACCGTGATGACGCCCTCGTTGCCGACCTTCTTCATCGCCTCGGCGAGGAAGGAGCCGATCTCCGCGTCGCCGTTGGCCGAAATCGTGCCGACCTGGGCGATCTCGTCGTTCGACGTGACCTTCTTCGAGTTGGCCTTGAGGTGCTCGACGATCGCCTCGACGGCGAGATCGACGCCGCGCTTGAGGTCCATCGGGTTCATGCCGGCGGCAACCGCCTTCGAACCTTCCTTGACGATCGCCTGGGCGAGCACGGTGGCGGTGGTGGTGCCGTCGCCGGCGAAGTCAGCCGACTTCGACGCGACTTCGCGCACCATCTGCGCGCCCATGTTCTCGAACTTGTCCTCGAGCTCGATCTCCTTGGCGACGGTGACGCCGTCCTTGGTGATGCGGGGAGCGCCGAACGACTTGTCGAGCACGACGTTGCGGCCCTTGGGGCCGAGCGTCACGCGCACCGCGTTGGCGAGAATATCGACACCGCGCAGCATGCGGTCGCGGGCGTCGATGGAGAATTTGACGTCCTTAGCAGCCATGATTGTTTGCTCCGATTGTGTGGGGCGCCACTCTCTCGCTTGTCATCGCCGGGCTTGTCCCGGCGATTTCGCTTAGGAAGGCATTGCCCTCCTTATCGGGATGGCAGGGACAAGCCCGGCCATGACAGCCAAAAAGTTCAGCGCCGTACGATTCCGTTGGATTTCGCTTAGGCGGCCTTCTTCTTCGCGGCGGTGACGCCTTCGAGCACGCCCATGATGTCGGACTCCTTCATGATCAGGAGATCCTGGCCGTCGATCTTGACCTCGGTGCCCGACCACTTGCCGAACAGCACGACGTCGCCGACCTTCACGTCGATGGGGGTGAGCTTGCCGGCCTCGTCGCGGCCGCCGGGGCCGACGGCGACGATCTCGCCCTGGCTCGGCTTTTCCTTGGCGGTATCCGGAATGATGATGCCGCCGGCGGTCTTTTCCTCGGCGTCAATGCGCTTGACGACGACACGGTCGTGAAGCGGGCGGAACTTCATGGCAGTCCTCCTAGGATATTGTAAAAGCTCTGTTTTAGGTCGCTGACGTGGTCCCCCTGTCAGCTCCTGCGCGCCGATTTGGGCGTCCTTTGGAGAAGCGCAAGGGGTGTCGGGAAAATTTTTAGCACTCATCGGAAGCGAGTGCCAACAAAAATCAAAATCCGTGCCGGCGGGACGGTTAAGCGCCCCGTCCGGAACCGGAACTACCTCCCGGCGGTTCATCGCTCCCGGGCCGCAAGCGGGCCGGGCCAAGCTGTTAGCAGGGTCGCGGCTCTGCTGCTAACGCCTTGTTTTTAAACAGTTTGTTCAACGTTTCGGCTTGAAATGAGGCGAGTCGCAATTCGAAACTCGGAGCGTTGAAACGATCGGGAGAACCGGAATGGTCACGCAGGACTTCCAAAGGCAGCTCGAAGGCTACGGACTCACCACCGCGCAAATCCTGTACCGGCGTCCCGATCACAGTTGGCTACTTCAGACCTATGTCTGGCAGGCCTATGACCTGTTCCCGAAGTTCCCCGAACTGCATCGGTTCCTCCAGTTCTGGCAGGAGAAGCTCGAGGGCCCGCTGCACTCCGTGCAGGTCGCGCACTGCAAGCTGATCAAGCCGGCCGAGCTCAAGCCGGTGAACGGCGAGTTCGTCCTGCACTAGCGCCCGGCCGCCGGCTGCCACTGCGAGATGGTCGCGAGATCGGATTCCATCTGCCAGCGGCCGGTCCTGCCGGGCCGGCGCACAGCCTCCGCGAGGCGCGCGAGGAAGTCGCTGCGCGGAATTTCGCGGAAGCCGACGCTCTTCCACAACGGACCGATCAGCTTGCCGTCGTTGAAGCGGTAGCCCCAGTGCGCGAGGTGCCAGTTGAGCACCGACATGCCGATTTTCGACGCGTTGGCCTCGTGCGCGAATTGGGACTCGAACGAGAACGCGGCGCCGGTGCCGAGGCCGTAGCCGCCGGCGACCATGTCGCCGTCCTTGTTCCAGACCTCGAACGAATGCGCGTGGCCGGCGTCGAAGGCTTCCGCGTAAGCGCGCATGATGCGCGGCGTGATCCAGGTGAGATGCCAGCGCCCGGTGCGGCGTCCGGCGCAGGCCTTGATGACGGCCTCGAAGTCGCGGTCGAACGTGACGGTGTAACGATCCTGCCGCATCAGGCGGCGCAGATTGTTCGACATGTGGAATTCGTCGAAGAAGAGCACCGAGCGCTGCGGCGGCGACCACCATTTCATCGGGCCGGCATGCGACAGCGGATAGAGGCCGCGGGCATAGGCCTCCATCAACTTTGGCAAAGAGAGATCGTGCGCGATGCCGGCGAGTCCCGGCGGCGAGAGGAGCGCGCGCTCCGGATCGGGCAGCGCGTAATCGGGCGCGAGCGCCTCGCGCGCGACCATGCGCATCAGGCCGGGTAGGCCGGCGGCGCGTTTCGGGCTCGTCGCCCAGGCAAGCGACAGGGCCCAGCGTTCGACCCGCTCGAAGGCGCTTTCGCGAAACAGCGCCTCGCGGCGGTCGCCGTCATGCGAAGCGAAGGGGAGACGTTCGGCGTGAAAGGTCACGGGTCTGTCCAAGCGGCCAAGTGTGCGCAGCCTTTGTGGCATGGCCGCGGCTAACACCCGGTTAGCCGGGTCGGGCAATCGTCGTGAATGCAACCTTAAAACGGGGTTCCGTCGTCCTGAGGTGCGAGCGCAGCGAGCCTCGAAGGACCTCGGACTCAGAGACCCTTCGAGGGCCGCTGCGCGGCCTCCTCAGGGTGACGGCGCGCCACTTCCCACAGGCTTTCGGGCCGCACTTGACCGCGGTGTTTTTGCACCGCAAATACGGATGCCTCCCAACGGCCGTTTCGGTCGATTCCATGTCGTTCGCGACGGGGCCGTCGGATCACAGCGAACGGCGGGCCGAATGACCGAAAAATCCCACGACAAAGTCCTCATCGTCGATTTCGGCTCCCAGGTGACCCAGCTCATCGCGCGGCGGGTGCGGGAAGAAAAGGTCTATTCGGAGATCGTCCCGTTCCAGAAGGCCGAACAGGCCTTCAAGGAGATGAAGCCGAAGGCGGTGATCCTGTCCGGGGGGCCGGCCTCGGTGCACGCGAAGGACGCGCCGCTCGCGCCGAAGGCGATCTACGAGGCGGGCGTTCCGGTGCTCGGCATCTGCTACGGCGAGCAGGCGATGGCGCAGCAGCTCGGCGGCAAGGTCGAGGGCGGGCATCACCGCGAGTTCGGCCGCGCCGAAGTCGAGGTCGCGTCGGATAGTCCGCTGTTCGAGGGCGTCTGGGAGAAGGGCCAGAAATATCCGGTGTGGATGAGCCACGGCGACCGCGTCACCGAGCTGCCGCCGGGCTTCCGCATCCTCGGCACCTCGCCGAACGCGCCGATCGCCATGATCGGCGACGACAAGCGCAGGTTCTACGCCACGCAATTCCATCTCGAGGTCGTGCACACTCCGCACGGAGCCGCGCTGCTGCGCAATTTCGTGCGCAGAATCGCCGGGCTGACCGGCGACTGGACGATGCGCGCCTTCAAGGACGAGGCGATCGAGAAGATCCGCGCGCAGGTGGGCAAGGGCAGGGTGATCTGCGGCCTGTCCGGCGGCGTCGACAGCGCGGTCGCGGCCGTGCTGATCCACGAGGCGATCGGCGATCAACTGACCTGCGTGCTCGTCGATCACGGCCTGATGCGGCTCGCGGAAGCCTCGAAGGTCGTGACCATGTTCCGCGACTCCTACAACATCCCGCTGGTGCACGTGGACGCGAGCGAGACCTTCCTCAAGGCGCTCGAAGGCGTCGACGACCCGGAGGTCAAGCGCAAGACCATCGGCAAACTGTTCATCGACGTGTTCGAGCAGGAAGCCAAGAAGATCGGTGGCGCCCAGTTCCTGGCGCAGGGCACGCTCTACCCGGATGTGATCGAGAGCGTGTCGTTCACCGGCGGTCCGTCGGTGACGATCAAATCGCACCACAATGTCGGCGGCCTGCCCGAGCGCATGAACATGAAGCTCGTCGAGCCGCTGCGCGAACTGTTCAAGGACGAGGTGCGCGCGCTCGGCCGCGAGCTTGGATTGCCTGAAGCGTTCGTCGGCCGCCATCCGTTCCCCGGACCGGGGCTCGCGATCCGCGTGCCGGGCGCGATCACGCGAGAGAAATTGGACATCCTGCGGCTCGCCGACGAGATCTACATCGAGGAGATCCGCCGCGCCGGCCTCTACGACGACATCTGGCAGGCCTTTGCGGTGCTCTTGCCGGTGAAGACCGTCGGCGTCATGGGCGACTTCCGCACCTATGAGTACGTGGTGGGCCTGCGCGCGGTGACATCGACCGACGGCATGACCGCCGACTTCTATCCGTACGACATGAAGTTCCTGGGCCATGTCGCGACTCGCATCATCAACGAGGTCAAGGGCGTCAACCGCGTCGTGTACGACGTGACGAGCAAGCCGCCGGGCACGATCGAGTGGGAGTAGGGGGCGAACCCGGAAATCGGGTCGCCGCCGCGTATCTGCAATCGTAG
>JBQCFB010000537.1:0-4623 GCA_051959715.1 Pseudolabrys sp. | reverse complement strand
GCCGGCGGCGCCATCGCCGGCGGCATCATTGGCGCGGCGGCGGGCGCCGCGATCGGCTCGCAGTTCGAGCCACGCCGCGGCGGCTACTACTATTATCGGGACGATTGCTGGAGGCGCTGGCGCGACGGCAGCTATCACCGGGTGCACCGGCGCTACTGCTACTGACGGCGTCGCGGTCCGGACCCCGGGAATGAAAATGGGCGGCCTCGCGGCCGCCCAAGTCTTAACGCCACGCGGGAGGAACCTCGCAACGGGTCGGCAACCCGGCCGGCCCGCGTGACCGGAATGTCTCCGGTAATCGGCCACGGCCTGTCCGATTCGTCAATCTGAGGATGTGGTTTTACCCGCTGGCCACAGGGGGTGGCCCGGCGTCGGATACCAATTCCGCCCCGCGGGCAGGAGGTCCAGGGCCCGGCCAGCGCTGCCTGGGCGCCGCTTCATGTCCTCATGAGCGAGGGCGCGCGCGCCTGGCCGGACCCTGAATCGTCAAGCCGCCGTATCGATCTCGATGGCGTAGCGGACGGTGGTCTCGAAGGCGTAGCCGCACGCGCTGCACGTCCACAAATGCCTCACGCGTGCGCTGTCGAGCCATTCCGACCATTCCGGCATGGTGAGGTCTTCGCCGCATTGCGCGCAGGCGACCGAGGCTCGCGCCGATCGTCCTTGCGTGGCTTGCCGGTGACGCAGCAGGTTCATGGGGTCGCCTCCATCCAGATAAGGGGCGCGAGATGTCCCGCCCGCGCCGCCGCTCTCCCCATCCTCCCGACGGCCGCGAGCGTAACGGCGCCGCCGCGGGAATGAAGCAGCAAGACTGACTTAACCAGCTTGCGAGCGGCGCCGCGGCGTTGAATCATATTGCCGGCATGAGCCTTTCGGAGGCGCGATGAGTGGCACGACCGTCAAGCCGCGCACGAAGACCAGGACGAAGACCGAGCGGCCGAAGCTCTACAAGGTCATCCTGCTCAACGATGACTTCACGCCGCGCGAATTCGTCGTCCTCGTGCTCAAGGCTGTGTTCCGCATGAACGGAACCACCGCGACCCGGGTGATGCTGACGGCGCACCAGAAGGGCGCCTGCGTCATCGCCGTATTCACGCGCGACGTTGCTGAGACCAAGGCGAAGGAGGCGACCGAACTCGGCAAGGCGAAGGGCTATCCGCTGTATTTCACAACCGAGCCCGAGGAGTGACCTGACAATCGTCAAGTCTCCGCACGCCGCGGCTTCGGATGCATGCCGGGCATGCGACGCCGGCCAGGAACTGGCCATCTTCACGTCGAATTTAATTCCCTCCTGAGGGGCGCGCCGATACAGCCGCGCGTCCAACAGGAGAAAAATTTGTCCGACGATTCGCTCCCCGCACGTCTTGCGCCGCATGCCTTGAGCATTCTGCGGATCATGGCGGCGCTCCTGTTCCTCGAACACGGCCTGTCGCGCATGTTCGGCTTCCCGTCGCCGCTGCCGTCACCGCAAATATTCACGACGTACTGGTTCGCCGGCGCGATCGAGCTTGCCGGCGGCATCCTGCTGACGCTCGGCCTGTTCTCGCGCTTCGCCGCGCTGGTCATGTCGGGCGAAATGGCGTTCGCCTATTTCCTCAGCCATGCGCCACACGGCTTCTTCCCGATCGTCAATCGCGGCGACTCGGCGATTCTGTTCTGCTTCGTGTTTTTGTATATAGCCTTAGCGGGGCCCGGGCCGTGGAGCCTCGACGCGCTGATGGCAACGTTGCGCGTGCGCGAAGTGCAGCCGGCGGAATAGGCCTCAGCCGCGGGCGAGGCGGCGCTTCAGGTCGGTCTCGCCCCAGCCCATCACCTTGCCATGGTTCCAGGCGAAGGCCGGCCGCAACAGCGGCGCGGCGATGCGCATCCACGTCTTGGTGACCGAGACGCGCCAGTCGTAGCGCAGATGCGTACCACCGCCGGACGTCTCGAACGTCCAGATGCCCGTCCCGTCGAGCTCGCCTTCGGCGCGGCCCTCGATGAGCCGCAGCGGCTCGACACGCGTGGTGCGGACGACGAAGGTGAGGGTGTAGGGCAAAGCCGTCCGCCACGTGATGCGGCGGCGCGCGCCGACGCCGTCGGGATCGCCCGGTGCGAGAGTCTCGACCTTCACGACGGCGCGCCACCAGGACGGCCAGCTCTCCGGCGCTGCGATCTCGCGCCATACCGCATCGACCGGCGCGTCAAGCTGCCAGTCGGTGACGAGATGCAGGTCCTGTGCGGCCATGCGGCGACTGTCCCCAGCGTCGCGGTGAAGTCTAGGGCGGCGCATCGACATTGGCGAGCCGGCCCGGCATTCTCCGCCGCGACAACAAGACGAGGAGAAACGGATGTCCCAGCGCGTACTGATCACCGCCGGCGCCGCCGGCATCGGCCGCGAATTCGTGCGGGCCTTTGCCGCGAACGGCGCCAAGGTTTTCACCTGCGATATCGACGAGAAGGGGCTCGCGGCGCTGGCCAAGGAGATCCCCGGGCTCCTCGCGCAGCGCTGCGACATAGGCAAGCGTGCCGAGATCGAACGCATGGTGCCTGAGGCGCTGAAGGCGCTCGGCGGCCTCGACGTGCTCATCAACAATGCCGGCATTGCCGGCCTGACGCTGCCGGTCGACCAGTATCCGGCCGACGACTGGGACAAGGTCGTCGCCGTCAACCTGACCGCCATGTTCGACGTCTGCCGCCTCGCCATTCCGGCGCTGAAAGAATCGAAGGCCGGCGTCATCATCAACATGACATCGATCGCCGGCCGCTTCGGCTTTGCAAATCGCAGCCCCTATGCGGCGACGAAATGGGGCGTCATCGGCTTCACCAAGACGCTCGCCATCGAGCTCGGCCAGTGGGGCATCCGCGCCAACGCCATCGCGCCGGGCGCGGTCGAAGGCGATCGCATCGTCCGCGTCTTCCAGGGACGATCGCAGATCAGCGGCAAATCGATGGATCAGGTGAAGGCCGACGCCATGGCCGAGCAGTCGATCAAGTCGATGATCGACCCGAAGGACATCGCGCAGCTCGCCGTGTTCCTGGCGTCGCCTGCGGCCAAGACCATTTCCGGCCAGGTGATGCCGATCGACGCCGACCGGCAGCGCGCCTAAGGCGCCGCGCCGAGCCGCTCAGCAAGATCGATCAGCGCCTGCGCGCGTTCGCGCGCGGTCTGGCGCAGCATCGGCGTCAGCCGTTGCTGCCACATCACGAAGCGCACGGTCTGCATGAAGCCGACGGCCTCCAGGCTCGCCGTGACGACGACGTCGGTCCCGCCGGCGGTCGGGACGACGCGGTAGTCCGTGGTTGCGCGGTAGGCCGGATCGTCGATGGCGAGCGTGAGGCGATGCGGCGCCTCGGCGTTGACGACGCGCATGCTGAGGTCGCTCGCCTTGCTCTCCGCCGTCGCGCGGGTGGCGATGACCTGGCCGGGGGCGAGGGGGCCGTCGGGCTCGAGCCTGGCCGTGAGCAAGGCCGGCAGGACGGTCGGCCACTGGTCGACGCGCTCGAAGGCGCGCCAGACGGCGTCCGGCGCGGCGGAGGTGGAGAGGGTCTGGGTCGAGGTCAGAGGAAAGGCCATGGCGCGTCCTAGACGCGCCGGCCGTTTCGCTCAAGCGGTGGCGGCGACCTTGCGGTTGAGACCGCCGGCGGCGAGGTCGAGCGCCAGCGAGACGGCCTGATCGCCGCTCATCTCCCGTGGATTGAAACCCGAGAGTTCGTGGCGGCCGAGCAGGGCGCTCTGGTCGCCGCGCAGCAGCGCAAGCCCCATCCACCAGTTGCCGAACAGCCGCGCCGCCGCGGGGCGACAGTCCATCACGGTGACGGCGTCGTGGCGCTGGTCGCCGACGATGCGGCAGAGTGTCGCCGACACCGCCTCGCGCTCGCCCTCGAGGATCTGAACGAACCACAACGTATCGAAGATGAGCGCGCCGGTGATGCCGGCCTTCTTGTTGTTGCGGTTCGACGCATCGAGGATGGCGTTGAGGTCGGCGATCATCGCGCCGCCGTCTGCGCCGAGATGGTTTTCCGAATGATAGACGAGGCGTGTGAGCACGGTCTCTCCAGCGGCCGACGGGCCGGAGGAGCACGCTAGTCACAATGCGTTTCGCAGATATTAAATCGGACCGCGGCTTTTGCGCTTCGCCGGGGTTCCGCGCGAGGCCTAGGGCCGCTTGAGCCGTGACAGCCGCTGCGCGGCCTGCGGATTGGCCGCTCCCGGCGGCATGCGGCCGGCGACGAGCTCCGCCACCTGGTTGACCGTGTCGAAGGCCTGATGCTCGGCCGCCTCGGGCGTGAGCCCCGCCGTGTGCGGCGTGGCGATGACGTCGTCGCGCTTTGCGAGAAACAGCGACGGCTTCTGGTCCTGCGCGCGGCCCACATCGAGCGCGGCGCCGGCGATGAGCTTTGCATCGAGCGCGGCGGCGAGCGCCTGCTCATCGACCAGGTTGCCGCGCGACAGGTTGACGAAATAGGCGCTGCGCTTCATCTGCGCGAAGGCCGCGGCGTTCATCAGGTTCTCGGTCTTCTCGTTGGCGACGACGAGGCAGACGACGTAGTCGGACTGCGCCAGCAGGTCCGGCAGGTCCGCCTGCTTCACGCCCGGCGTCGTCACCGTCTTGAACGGATCGGAGACGAGCACGCTCATGC
>JBQCFB010000536.1:0-2772 GCA_051959715.1 Pseudolabrys sp. | reverse complement strand
GTTCAGCGACGGGCTGTGCGCGCTCGGAATGCCGCTGCCGCTCGGCGGCTCATCCAATCATTTCGCCACGGCCGTGCTGCGCGAGACCGGCGCGTGGGACGCGTGGAACGTGACCGAGGACGCCGACCTCGGCATGCGTCTCGCGCGCCTCGGCTATCGCGCCGCGATGATCGATTCGACCACGTACGAGGAGGCGCCGTCGCGGCTCGTGCCGTGGCTCAGGCAGCGCACGCGGTGGTTCAAGGGCTGGATGCAGACCTGGTGCGTGCATATGCGGCAGCCGTTCGCGCTGTGGCGCGCGCTCGGGCCGCGCGGCTTCGCCGGCTTCCAGCTTGCCGTCGGCGGCAATGTGCTGGCGGCGCTGGTGCATCCGCTGTTCCTGTTCGGATCGATCGCGGCGGCGCTCTCCGGCGCCGCGCCGTCATGGGGCACGCGCGACATCGTCCTCGTCGCGCTCTCCGGCCTGAGCGTGCTCACCGGATATGCATCGTCGACCGTGCTGTGCTGCATCGGCCTGTCGCGTCGCGGGCTCATGCGCCATGCCTGGGTGCTGCTGCTGATGCCGCTGCACTGGCTCATGCTGTCCTGGGCGGCGTGGCGCGCACTCTATCAATTCCTGACCGCGACCTATGTCTGGGAGAAGACCGAGCACGGGTTGGCCAAGCACTCGCGCCGGGCCGAGAGCCGCATCCGCGCGCTGCGGGCGCTGGAGCGGGAGGTGGCCGCGTTGCAGGCCGCGGGACTGATCGACACGATCAACAGCGGCGAGCGTCGCGCGCCGTGGCAGCCGCGCGCGACGGGCTGACGTCAGGCGGAGAGCTTCGCCTTCACCAGTCCGCTCGCCTTGCCGAAGTCCATCTGCCCGGCATATTTGCCGCGCAGCACGCCGATGACCTTGCCCATGTCCTTCATGCCGGCGGCGCCGGTCTCGGCGATCGCGGCGTCGATCGCCGCCTTCATCTCGTCCTCGGACATCTGCTTCGGCAGATAAGCGGAGATGATGGCGATCTCCTCCTGCTCCTGCTTGACCAGATCGGCACGGCCGCCCTTTTGATAAAGCTCGACGGATTCCTGCCGCTGCTTGATCATCTTCTGGAGGATCGAGAGCACGGCCGCGTCGTCGAGCGGCTTGCCGGTGGTGCGCGCCTCGATGTCGGCGTTCTTGAGCGTCGAGTTGACCATGCGCAGCGTCGAGACCGCCCGCTCGTTCTTGGCCTTCATCGCCTCGGTCAGGGCCTTGTTGATGTCGTCGCGCAGCATGGTCGTTCCCTTCAGTTCACCGGCTGGTGGCCGGCGTTTTCGCCGAAAGCGTCCTCGCGGTAAAGCCCGAGCGCCTTCATGACCGGCAAGTCGTTAAAGGAGAATAGACAGGCGTCGTCCGTGCCGGACGCGTTGCCGTGCTCGTGGAAGGCCCAGGCCGGCACGCAGAAGATGTCGCGCTTCTTCCAGTCGAAGCGCTTGCCGTCGATGATTGAATAGCCCTCGCCCTTGGCCACCTGGTAGACGGTCGAGCCGGTGTGGCGGTGCGCGCGCGTCTTCTCGCCGGGACGGAGCATCTGCATCGCCGCGCCGATCGTCTGCATGACCGGGCCGCCGGTCTGCGGATTGACGTAGTTCATCAGCACGCCGTCGAAGGGCGAGCCGTCGGTCGCCTTGGCGTATTTCGACAGCGCCTCGTAAGTCGGCTCCCATTCGTATTTGAGAAGCGGCGAATAGGCCTTGCTCCAGTCGGAGCCCGCGGGCTGGAGGCCCGGCGCGCCCCAGGTCATCGAGGCGTCGTCGACGGCGTAGGTCACCGCCTGCTTCATGTCCGGATGCACGGCGTAGAAGTTCGCCTCGAGCGCATTGACGAGCGGGATGTCGAGCCCGTCCTGCCAGATGCAGTCGGTGCCGGAGGCATCAACACCGTGCTCGTGCCACGAGCCGTTCGGTGTCAGCACGAAGTCGTTCTCGCCAAGCGTCATCTTGTGACCGTCGACCACCGTGTAGGCGCCCTTGCCTTCCATGATGAACCGGAGAGCCGAAGCGGAATGCTGGTGCGCCGAGGCGACCTCGCCTGCCTTCATCACTTGGAGGCCGGAATAGAGCCAGCCGACCGCGGCGGCGACGTCCTTGCGGCCCGGATTGTTGAGATAGATGACGCGGCGCCCGGCCTTCTCCGGCGCGACTAATTCGAGTGAGCGCAGCACGTGGGCGCGAAGGTCGGCATAGCGCCACAGCACCGGGACCGAGCCCGATTTCGGCTGCCAGGGCTCGATCTTGTTGGCGACGGTCCAGAGCGCGGCGGCGTCGAAGCGTTCGAGGTCGCTGTAATAGGCGTCGAGCTCGGGGGTGTCCTCGACATTGGCGCGGCCGGCCACGTCCTCGCGGTAGTTTTCCCTCGCCTTCGCCATGGCTCGCTCCCTGTCGCCACCCGGGCCCGGAATACCGCCGAAAGCGCTGTGAGCGCCGGTTTCGGGGCCTTGCTATGGGCACCATGATACGCAATTAAGAGGCCATGACCCAGACGCAAGGAAACCCGGCCGGGGCTTGGGCGGAACCCAAAGCCACGGCAGTTTTGGTGCTGGCCGACGGAACGGTGCTCGAGGGTTTCGGCCTCGGCGCGACCGGCCATGCGGTCGGCGAAGTGTGCTTCAACACCGCCATGACCGGCTACGAGGAAATCCTCACCGACCCCTCCTATGCCGGGCAGATCATCACCTTCACGTTCCCCCACATCGGCAATGTCGGGACCAACGAGGAGGACATCGAGAGCGTCAACATGGCGGCCCG
>JBQCFB010000535.1:0-4707 GCA_051959715.1 Pseudolabrys sp. | reverse complement strand
GCCGATGCCGTCTATGCGCGCGCCGGCGAGCGCGACGCCATCCGCGCGGCCGCCGGCAATGCTCCGTTCCACGGCCTGTTCCTCACCGCCGATCTTGCGACCCGCGTCGCACGGGTCGGCGCCCGCGAGGCCGACGCCTCGGACGCCGATGCCGGCATTGCGCGGCAGCAGGAGGGCTACGATCTCGGCCGCCTCGACTGGGCGCAGATCGACGCGGCCGGCACCCCCGCCGGCACGCTCGCCCGCGCGCGCTCGGTGCTGGAGCGCGGCTAGCCATGCGCCCCGCGGACGACCGCCGCCCACCCCGGCCCATAGCGCCCGCGCGCGATCCGATGCATAGCAAGGGCTGCATTCGAGCCTTCGCCTCACCCCGGTTCCCCTGGATATGAACGCCGCCGCCGGCCGCCACACACTTGCCATTCGCATCGCCGCGTCGGTCGCCGGCTTCTGCACCTTCATCAATCTCTATTCGCCGCAGGCGATCCTGCCGCTGCTGTCGCAGGAGTTCGGCGCCGGCGCGAAGGAGATCTCGGCGATCATCACCGCGAGCACGCTCGCCGTGGCGATGATCGCGCCGTTCTCCGGCACCGTCGCCGACGTGCTCGGCCGCAAGCGCGTCATCGTCACCGCCATGGTGGTGCTGGCGATCCCGACCGTGTTCTCGGCGCTGTCCGAAAGCCTGCACGCGCTGATCTTCTGGCGCTTCGTGCAGGGGCTGGCGATGCCGCCGGTGTTTGCGGTGACCGTCGCCTATATCGGCGAGGAATTGAGCCCGAAGGAAGCGACCGCCGTCACCGGCTTCTACACGTCGGGTTCGAGCCTCGGCGGCTTCACCGGACGTCTGCTGACCGGCGCGCTGGCCGACGCGGTGAACTGGCGCTTCGCCCTGTTCGTGCTCGCGGCGATGACGGTCGTTGGCGCCGCCGTAGTCGCGAAGCTCTTGCCGCGCGAGCGGCGCTTCGTGAAATCGTCCGGTCTCGTCGCCTCGGGCCGGCAGATGCTCGGCCACTTTCGCAACCCGCAACTGCTCGCGACCTACGCGGTCGGCTTCGGCGTGCTGTTCAACTTCCTTGCGACCTTCACCTACATCAGCTTCCGCCTCGCCGCGCCGCCCTACAACATGTCGCCGACGCTGCTCGGCATCATCTTCGTCACCTATCTCAGCGGCACCGCCCTGACGCCGATGACCGGCCGCTTCGTCAGCCGCTTCGGCCGCCGCGGCTTCGTGCAGATCGTCGTCGCCGTCTGGGTCGCCGGCATCCTGCTGACACTGCTCTCGCCGGTCTGGGTGATCCTGGTGGGCCTGAGCATCAGCGCCTGCTGCGGCATGCTGTGCCAGGCCGTGTCGACCGGCTACGTGGCCATCACCGCGCAGGTGGGCCGCTCCTCGGCGGTCGGCCTCTACGTGACGAGCTTCTATCTCGGCGGCAGCTTCGGCGCCGGACTCGGCGGTGTCGCCTGGACGGTCGGCGGCTGGCCGGCCTGCGTATCCATGATCGTGGTCATGCTGGCGATCATGGCGGCAATCGTCGCCATCACCTGGCGGGCGCAGCCGCAGCCCCAAGCCTGATCAGCAGCGCGCCTGCGCCCAGGCCGGCTTGCGCGTGACGAGCAGCGGCGCATAGACGAGCGCATAGCCGGCAAAGCCCAGCACCCACAGCGCCCCGCCCGCCTCGATCAGGGGTACGGAGCCTGCGACCGCCGCGCAGACGCGCAGCAGCGCGCCGATCAATACGCAGGCATAGATCGCTTGCGTCGCCGGGCCGGCCTGCAGCGCCTGGCCGGTATGGCCGAGCGTCGCGCGCGTCATCACCGCCAGCGTCATCAGGCCGATTGCGCCCGCCGTCCAGGCATGGATGCCGGCGCTCGGCGGCACGTCGCCCGAGAAAATCGCGAAGCCGATGAGTAGGAAGCCGAGCGGCACGAAGGCGTAGCCGACATGCAGAACCAGGACGAGCCGGTCGGCGAAGGTGCGTTCACCCGCCCAGCGCGCCAGCCGTCCGCTTTGCATCACGCCGGCCACGAGCAGGAGCCCACCGGCCGCCGCATGCGCCGGCGCAGCGATCCAGGCGAGGATGGCCAGCGCCGACAGCGCCACCGTTGCCGCGTCGTAGCGCGAGAACGGCACCGGCAAGCGGCCGGGATTGTTGCGCGCAAGCCAGTTGTTGGTGAAGCTCGGCACGATGCGCCCGCCGATCAGCGAGATCAAAAGGATCACCGCGCCGATGGCGATGCGGATGCCGTAATCGGCGCTGCCCTTCACGAGCACCTCGGCGTGGAAGACCGCGTTGCCGAGCGCCAGCACGCCAAGCATCACGAGGACGCGCAGGTTGCGCCAGTTCTTGCCGGCGACGATCTCGCGCGCGGCGACAGCGCCGAGCGTGACCAGGAAGCTGACGTCGATCGCGGCGGCGGCGATGCCGCCGATCTTGCCGGAGCACAGGATCGCGATGCGCCCGGCGAGCCACAGCGCGGCGAGCCCGGCCAGCGGCCAGCCGGACACCGGCAGACGGCCGGTCCAGTTCGGAATGGCGGTGAGCAGGAAGCCGGCGACGGCGGCGGCGACGTAGCCGTAGAGCATTTCGTGGATGTGCCAGTCGAGCGGGCCGAAGGCGGTCGGGATCGTGAGGAAGCCGAGATAGGCCGGCAGCCAGACGAGGATGCCGAAGGCGGCCCACAGGCCGGCGGCGAGGAAGAACGGGCGGAAGCCGTAGGCGAACAGCGCCGGTCCGGCATAGTCGCGGCGGCGTTGCAGGGCGGCGGGTGCGGACATGGGGCGGCTCCTCTCAGGTCGCCCGTTAATAGATGTATTCCGGATACCTGTTCTTGATCTACGTCACTGTTCCGGCGCTCGGATGCCATTGCGGCCGGTAGCCGCGTGAGAGCACCGCGACGATGGACGGCGGCGTGAGCACCTCGACCTCCGTGCCGCGCAAACGCGGCCGCACCGCGTCATAGCCGGCCGGCGTCCAGTGCAGCATGCGGTCGCCGCGCAGGGCGAAAGCCTCCCCTTCGAGAGCGATCGTGGCGCCGTCCGGCAGCGCATCGATCGCCGCGCGATGGGTCCTCTTCGCGCGGCCGTCGAGCCGTTCCCGGTGCAGCACTTCGTCCATCGCATCGGCGGTCATACGCTGCACCACTCTCCGTTCGTTCCCGCGAAAGCGGGAACCCAGGGCCTCTCGCTCATGCGCCTGCTGCTCTGGGCCCCCGCTTTCGCGGGGGCGAACGGAGTGTGTTGATGCGTCGTGAAACAGTTTCGCGAAATGCTCGGCGTCGCGGCGACGGCACTCGAAACACGGCCGGTGCCCGGCGGCGAAGGCGGTGACCTCGTCGAGGAAGAACAGTTCGGTATAATAGCGGCCCCAGACGTTGCGCTGCCGGTTCTTGAAATCGAGCACGCAGCAGATCCATTGCCGCGACGTCCAGCGCCGCGTCGTCAGCGTTTTCTCATCGGTGTGGAAGCGGCCGCCGCGATTGCCCATCAGCGTCCCGCGCGCGGAGGCCGCGAACAATTCGCCGAACGGTGAGACGCGATTTTGCAGAGGCATGCGCCTCTCCGTTTTGTCAGATCGCCCGCATCGCCGCCGCGACGGCGACGCCGCAGACGACGGCGACGAGATCGTTCTTGCGCCAGGCCATCACGACGAGCGCGACGATCACGGCGGCGGCCGCGGCCGCGCCGCCGTGCACGGCGATCGGCAGGATGATCGCGACCACCACCGCGCCGGGCAGCGCCTGGAGGAAGGCGCGCACGCGTTTCGTCAGCGGAATGTAGCCCATCAGCAGGAAGCCGCCGGCCCTGACGGCATACGTGACCAGCGCCATGGCGACGATTGCGATCCAGACGCCGGCCGGTCCGAGGTCGGAGGTCATCGCGCGCGCTCGTCGAAATACGCGCCGGCAAATGCGCCCGCGAGCGAGCCGGCGATGATGAACCACCAGCCGGCGACGAGATGCTGCACCGCGACCGCGACCGCACCGGCGACGATCCAGCCATAGGCGCGGCGCCGGCCGGTCCACAACGGCACCAGCATCGCCGCGAAGAACACCGGCATGACGAGGTCGAGGCCGTAGCGGTTCGGATCGACGACGAGGCCGCCGAGGAAGTAGCCGGCGCTCGCCGCGACGAGCCAGCCGGCCAGGATCATGATCGCGGCGCCGAAATAGGCGGCGACGTCGCGGCCGCCTTCATTGTGATAGCGCGTGGCGATCAGCCAGGTCGCGTCGGTGAGAAAGAACAGGCCGAGATAGGCCTGCCACTTCGGCAACTGCCCGAACCACGGCCGCATCGACACGCTCATCAGGAACATGCGCGCGCCGATCACCGCGGCGAGCAAGGCGAACGAGGCGACCGCAGCCCACGTCATCGTCGCGGGCCACACCTCGAGCGCCACGAGCTGCGCGATGCCCGAGCAGATCAGCAGGTTCATCGCGAAGTTCTCGACGCCGGATATGCCGTGCCGCGCCGCGGCGGCGCCGACGACGAGGCCGAACACCATGATGCCCGGCGCCACGGGCAGTCCGCGCCGGACGCCGACCCAGACGCCGGGCCACGACCAGTACGGTTTCTCGGATGCGGAATCGATTGCGCTCATGGGCGGACACTGACCGCAAAAGCAAAGCCCGGGCAACCGGCCCGGGCTTCATCACGCATATACCGAATTGTCAGCCCTGCGGCTGCGGCGCGACGTCGCCGGTCGGCGGCGC
>JBQCFB010000534.1:0-2991 GCA_051959715.1 Pseudolabrys sp. | reverse complement strand
CAACGCGCCGCCAGGCATTCCCGCGCGGAGCCGCCAACGTATTGGTATCGTTCCCGGAATCGATCATGGATCGCAGCCGCCCTGCCCGTCTCGGCGCCCCGTTTTAACGGCGATTGTCCGCCCTGTCAGTCTTGACGCAATGAGCCGCCGCCGCTCTATAGTCGCCGGCGATCGAGGGGTCGCGCCGCGCGCAGAAGCGCCGACGCCGAACGAAGCACGGTTCCAAGCAACACGTCATGACATCGGCAGCGCCGCCGCGGCTGGATATCATCATTCCGGTCTACAACGAGGGCGGCAACATCCTGCGCACCCTGGTTGCGCTCGGGAAAGCGGTCGTCACGCCGTTCCGCGTCCTCATCTGCTATGACCGCGACGATGACGACACGCTGCCGGCAATCCGCGACAACCGCGCGGCGCTCGGCGCGATGGAGATCGACTTCGTCCGCAACACCGGCCGCGGCGTGCACGGCGCAGTCGTGACCGGCTTCGCGGCAAGCCGCGCGCCCTTCGCTCTCGTGCTTCCCGCCGACGACGACTACAACGCGAGGATCGTCGATGCGATGCTGCGGCAAGGGGAGGCCGGCTGCGACATCGTCTGCGCCAGCCGCTTCATGCCGGGCGGCAGCATGGTCGGCTGTCCGTGGCTCAAGGCAACGCTGGTGCGTGTCGGCAATTTCACGCTGCGCCACGCCGCGCGGCTGCCGACGCGAGATGCCTCGAACGGTTTCCGCCTGTTCTCGCGCCGCGTGATGGACGACATCTTGATCGAATCGGACCGCGGTTTCTGTTACAGCATCGAGTTGCTGGTGAAGGCGCACCGGCTCGGCTGGCGCATCGGCGAAGTGCCGGCCAACTGGTTCGAGCGCACGCAAGGGTCCAGCCGCTTCCAGGTGATCAAATGGCTGCCCATGTACCTGCGCTGGTACGGCTACGCCTTCGCCACCACCTATCTCATGCGCTCGCCGCGCGACGTCCGCATGAAGGCGCGCGCGGCGTGATACCGGGACGCACCAGACCATGATCCGCGTCGGCATCGTCGGCAGCAATTACGGACGGACGGTGCTGCTGCCGGCCTTCCGCGCCGATACGCGTTGCGCCGTCGTCGCGCTCGCGGGAAGCGACTTGGCGCGCACGCGCGGCTTCGCCGATGCGGCCGGCGTTGCACGCGCTTACGGCGACTGGCGCGGGCTGGTCGACGATGCCGGTGTCGACGCGGTCGCCATTGCCACGCGCCCAGACCTCCAGCCGGCAGTCGCGCTCGCGGCGATCGCCCTCGGCAAACCTGTCTTCGCCGAAAAGCCGATGGCAGGCGACCTTGCCGGCGCCCGCGCCATGTTCGAGGCGGCGCGCGACAAGGGCGTTGCGGCTGCGATCGATTTCAACTTCCATCAGATCGCGGCGTGGCAGCGCGCCAAGGCCATGCTCGACGGCGGCGACATCGGCGCGCTGCGGCACGTCGCGGTGCATTGGCACATCGAGAACCGTTCGATCCAGCAGCGCATGCGCAACTGGAAGACCTTGAGCGACGACGGCGGCGGCGTTCTCGGCAATTTCATCTCGCACTGCTTCCATTATCTCGAATGGTTCGGCGGCCCCCTCGCGGGCCTCGGCGCGAAGCTGGGCGGACTGCCCGGCGACGACACGCTGCAGACCACCGTGACGATGGCGCTTTCCTTCGCCGGCGGCGCGCCGGCCAGCCTGTCGATGAGCTGTGCGTCTTATCTCGGACCCGGGCACCGGCTGGAATTCTATGGCGAGGACGGCACGCTCGTGCTGAACAATATCGGCGTGGACTACATGCGCGGCTTTGAGCTTCTGCATGCGCGCCGCCCCGCGACGGCGTTCGTCCGTGCTGCGATCGACGACCCCGCCGATGCGCAATATCCGGACGGCCGCATTGCGCCGGTGTCGCGGCTGGTCAAGAATTTCATCGACGCGATCGAAACGAAGTCCGCGCCGAGGCCCGGCTTTGCCGAGGGCTATCGCGTGCAATTCCTGATCGACGCGGCGCAGCGGTCGCACCGCGACGGGCACTTCCTCGACGTCCGGCCCGAAATCATGGAGCGCGCGTGAGCACAGCGAAGATCCTCGTCACCGGCGGCTCGGGTTTCATCGGTTCCGGGCTGGTGAAGGCGCTGGTCAAGGCCGGCCACCGCGTGCGCGTGCTCGACGACAATTCGCGCGGGCGGCCGCGCCGGCTCACGGACGTCGAGAAGGACATCGAGTTCATTGCCGGCGACATCCGCGACGCCGATGCTGTGTCGCGCGCCACCGCGGGCATGGACGAAGTGCACCATCTCGCCTTCGTCAACGGCACGGAGTTCTTCTATACCCAGCCCGACCTCGTGCTCGATGTCGGCGTGCGCGGCATGATCAACGTTGTCGACGCGTGCCGCGCGCAGGGCGTCGGCAAGCTCATCCTCGCCTCCTCGTCGGAGGTCTACCAGACGCCGCCGACGGTCCCGACCGACGAAACCGCGCCGCTCTCGGTGCCCGACCCGCTCAATCCGCGCTATTCCTACGGCGGCGGCAAGCTGATCAGCGAGCTGATGGCGATCAACTTCGGCCGCAAATATTTCGAGCGCGTCCTGATCTTCCGCCCGCACAATGTCTACGGGCCGGACATGGGATGGGAGCACGTCGTGCCGCAATTCGCGCGGCGCCTGAAGAGGCTTGCCGACGCGCAAGTCTCAGGCGCTTTGCGCTTCGACATCCAGGGTACCGGCGAAGAGACGCGCAGCTTTTGCCACATCGACGACCTCGTATCCGGCGTCATCGTGATGCGCGAGAAGGGGGAGCATCTCGGCATCTACCACGTCGGCACGATGGACGAGGTCGCGATCGCCGATCTGGCGCGCCGAATCGCGGCAATCGCCGGGCGAGAGATTGAACTCGTGCCCGGGCCGTTGCAGGCCGGTGGCACGCCCCGACGCTGCCCCGACATTTCAAAATTGCAGAGGCTCGGCTATAAGCCGCGCGTTTCGCTCGACG
>JBQCFB010000533.1:0-2528 GCA_051959715.1 Pseudolabrys sp. | reverse complement strand
AGCGTCTGCCGAACGGCAACGTGATCGTGAAAACCCGCCGTAGCTGCTGATTTTCGGCGTTTCGGCGAAGACCGGACACCGGTGCGGCGACGCGCCGGCGTCCGGTGTTTTTCAGGCCTAGACCTTCGGCTCTGCGAAGGCAAGTTTCTCGCTCTCCGGCGGCAGCATGCCGAAGATGTTGAGCGTCATCGAGATCAGCGCGTAATAGCCGAGGATGCCGACGAGTTCGACGATCGCCTGTTCGTCGAGGAAGGCGGCGACACGCTTGTAGGTGCGGTTGCCGACACGGCGGGTCTTGTAGAGCTCGGCGACGAAATCATGGATCGCGCGCTCGTCCTTGGCCGCGGTCTTCGGCACGCGGCCCTTGCGCAATTCCTCGATCGTCTTCTCCTTGACGCCCGCCTTTTGCGCGATCGGCGCATGGGCAAACCACTCGTACTGCGCCTTCCAGAACCGTGCCGTGCAGAGGATTGCAAACTCCGACAGGCGCGGCTCGAGCCGCGTCTTGTAGCGGGTGTGCGCGCCGAGCGCCTGCGCCAGTTGTCCGAATTCCGGAGCGTACATCCAGGCTACGAAGGGCCCGCGAATGTTGAGCGATTTCCCGCGCGGACCGGCGCGCAGGGATTCCAGCAGCGCGCGCTGGGAGTCGTTGAGGGTCTCTTCCTTGAGCGGCGCGAGACGGGTCGCCGGGCGCTTGGCGGGCATGTTTCGGTCCTGGGAAAATGGAATCCAGACGGCGGGACGCCGTCTATAGCGCCGATTGCGGCGCGCGCCAATCGGAGCAGGGCGTCAGCGACTGGACGCGGTCGTTTCGCTGCCTTCGACCTGCGCGGTCACGCGGACGAGGCCGCGGCCGATCATGCGCAATTCCCTGGCGGCGGCGAGCGACAGATCGAGCACGCGGCCGCGCGTGAACGGTCCGCGGTCGTTGACCACGACCTCGACGCTCCGCCCGGTCCTCCGGTCCGTCACCTTCAACCGCGTGCCGAACGGCAGGGTGCGGTGTGCGGCGGTCAGTTTCGAGGGGTCGTACTGGACGCCCGCAGCGGTGCGCCCGTGATAATTCTTGTCGTAATAGGCGGCGACGCCGGAGAATTCGCGCGGGCCGGATTTGGCCCCGGCCAATGCCGGGCTGCTCGCCAGCGTCAGCGCGAGCGCCATTCCGATCGGCAGGCCCCATTCCGGCATTCTCGTCGCGCCCCAGGTCGAAGTCCCATCTTACCGCGCAAACATTACCTGCATCTTCATGGCGAAATCGGGGTGAGGGCGCCACTCAGGAGGCGGCAGCCGCGCTCTTCCGGTGAGATTTCGTCCGCGCCGCCGCGGCGCGCCTGGGCTTGCCAGTCTTCGTCACGGCTGGGGTCCGCTGAAGCGCGCGACGTTCCTCGATGTGCGTCAGCGTCTCTTCGGCGCGAAGCTTGCAGTCGTTGTGGAGCTCCTGCAATTCCTCGTCGGTCAGATCCTCGATGGCCGCGAAGCGGTTTTCGGCGCCCTTCATCGCGAGCACGAGTTCGGAGAGCTTGAGCTGCACGGTCAGGATGTCGCGGTTCTGGGTGTTCTGGATCAGGAACACCATCAGGAATGTGACGATGGTGGTGCCGGTGTTGATGACGAGCTGCCATGTGTCGCTGTAGTCGAACATCGGCCCGGTGACGATCCATACGAGCACGACCGCACAGGCGAGCAGGAAGCTGGCCGGATGGCCGGTCCAGCTCGCGACGTGCTGCGCCATGCGCGAGAATTGGTGACTGAGCCAGTGCGACTGGTGTGAATGCTTCTTGTGAGTGGTCATGTGCCCGGTGCCGCCGCGAAACGTCGTGCCTCGCCCTTCGCGCCTCAACGCCAAGGCGGGTTCCCCGGTTCCAGCGGCCGACGTCGGGTTATTTCAATTTCGGCAGGGCCTGCCGGACGCGGCTGATGCCGGCCCATGGGTCCTTTTTCAGCCGTGACAGGCGCTGCATGAGATTGAGGACGGTGTACTGGTTGGCGCTCTTGAGGGCGCCGAGCTCGTCCCAGTCGATCGGCACCGAGACCGGAGCGCCCCGGCGGGCGCGGGTCGAGTAGGGGGCGACCGCTGTCGCCTCGCGCGAGTTGCGCAGATAGTCGACGAAGATGCGGCCGTCGCGCTTGGCCTTGGTGGCGGTCGAGATGTAGCGGTCGGGCTCGTCGGCCTCCATGGCGCGGGCCACGATCTGGGTGAAGGCCTTTGCTTCCTCCCAGGGGGTCGGCGCGATCGGCAGCACGACGTGCAGGCCCTTGCCGCCGGATGTCTTCAGGAAGGTCTTGAGCTTGATCTTGTCGAGGCGCTCGCGCACGTCGCGCGCTGCGGCGACGATATCCTTCCAGCCGAGGCCGGGGCCTGGATCGAGATCGAAGACGAGCCGGTCGGCCTTGTCGAGATGATCGATGGTCGAGCCGCGCGTGTGGATTTCCAGCACGCCGGCCTGCACCAGGGAAACGAGCCCTTCGAGGTCGTCGATCGCGATGATCTTGTCGCCCTTCTCGGCGACGAGATGCAGGTGCTTCGG
>JBQCFB010000532.1:0-3225 GCA_051959715.1 Pseudolabrys sp. | reverse complement strand
AAGGCGTCCCGCGCACGGTGTTTAATCGGTCTGCTCCGCGCCGCCCCCGGTGGACTTACCTTTCAGGCCTCTCCGCTTTCGGCAGCGAAGGCCTACCCACCGCTCTCGGACCAGGTCATCGACGTCCCCCTGTGACCGGGGGTCCGGCAATGCCATCACGGGTCCCCGTGACGTGCGGCGTGCACGCCGGGACAGCGCGGCTTGAACCGCCGAGGGAAAAGAACCGCGCCGCATCTCCGACGCTTCCCCCCCGGCCACCGCATCCCGCCCCGCGTCTGGAGACGCTTGATCAGACGCCCCTCGGTAACGGGGCGGGACGGATCGGAATATGATCCGTCATCCTAGGAATGTCAATAGTCCTATTTCAAAGAATTTGTTCTGTCAAAATCCATAAGATAGTATCTTTACTATCGTATCTCCCCGCCCCATACTCCGCTCCTCACGAGGACCTCGGGCATGCCCCGCGCCAACCAGCGGCCTCCGGTGACGATGAGCGGTGACCTCACCGCGCGCATCATGTTTGCCGGCCGCTCGTCCTCGCTGTCGGCGCAGATCGTCAGCCACGTCCGCGACGCCCTCTTCGCCAAGCAGATCAAGCCCGGCGACTTCCTCGGCACCGAGAAGGATCTCGCCGCGCAATTCGGCACCAGCCGCATCGTCGCGCGCGACGCGCTGCGCACCCTCGAAGCGCTCGGCATCGTCGAGATCCGCATGGGCAAGGGCGGCGGCGCGCGCATCGCGCACGGCAATCCGCGCCTGTTCGCCGAGGCGCTCGCCGTGCAGCTCGACCTCACCGGCGTCGGCGTCGCCGAGATCATGGACGCGCAGCGCGCGATCGAGACGCTGGCGGCCGAGCTCGCCGCGGAGAACGCGACGAAGGACGACATTGCGCGGCTGCGCCTGCTCCTCAGGCAGGCGGAGAACGTCATCAGTGATCTCGACGCCTTCACCGCGCTGTCGCGCGATTTCCATCTCGCCGTCGCCGAGGCCTCGCACAACCGCGTCCTCGTCGTGCAGCTCATTTCGCTCGAGCACGTGTCGTGGCCGCGCCGCAACGCCACCGCGACGCCGCGGCTCGCGCACCACATCCTCGAGATCCACACCAAGCTCGCCGACCTCATCGAGCTGCGCGACGCCGCCGGCGCCCGCGCGCTGATGGACGACCACGTCAAGATGATCCGCGCGCGGCGCGTCGCCGAACGCGGCCATTCACACGAAGCCCCCGAAGAGGGGCATAGCTGCTGCTGATTTGCCGTCGTCCTGAGGTGCGCGCCGAAGGCGCGCCTCGAAGGACCTCTGAGTCAGAGACCCTTCGAGGCTCGCTTCGCTCGCTCCTCAGGGTGACGGGAGACTTCTGGAAAACGACGATAACGAAAGGGAGAAACCACATGTCCAAATTTCTGATCGAAGCCCACTTCCGCCTCCAGGAATGGATCGCCGAGGAGAAGGGCTATTTCCGCCAGGAAGGCCTCGACTACGAATTCCGCGAGCTGATGCGCTCGACCGGCGGCAAGATCCACGACAAGGGCGACAAGGTCGGCGCCTACCAGTCGTTCGAGGAAGGCCGCAAGTCAAACGTCTCCTGCGCCTGCCACTGGACGGTGAACGTCGCCGCCTCGAACGGCCACGGCAAGATGATGACCGACGTCTATTCGGTGGCGCCGGCCGGCATCTTCGTCGCGCCGGACTCGCCCATCAAGGACCCGTCGCAGCTCGCCGGCGTGCCGGTCTCGGTCGGCTACCAGTCGGGCAGCCATTATTCGACCGTGCAGGCGCTGGAGCAGTATCTCAAGCCGGAAGAGATCAACCTCGTCTATTCCGACGGCATGCTGTTCGCGCGCATGGAGAAGCTGTTCGAGGGCAAGGCGCCGGCCGTGCACCTGTTCGGCGGGCCGTATTACTTCGCCGAGCAGCTCGGCTACCGCAAGGTGATCGACTGCACCTTCATGATCGGCACCATGATCCACGGCGATCCGGACCCGGAAGACCTGCGCAAGTTCTTCCGCGCGCTGCGCAAGGCGCAACGCGATCTCGACCTGCGGCCGGAGCTCTACACGCACTATTACAAGAACGAGTTTCCCGACCGCTTCCACGCCAAGA
This sequence comes from Pseudolabrys sp., assembly GCA_051959715.1. Taxonomy (GTDB): domain Bacteria; phylum Pseudomonadota; class Alphaproteobacteria; order Rhizobiales; family Xanthobacteraceae; genus Pseudolabrys. Next base: position 1,125 of record JBQCFB010000532.1, on the reverse strand, counting down.
TGGACACGCGGCGCTGGGGCCCCGGCGAGCGGCTGGTGTTCGAGCCCTATACGAAGGAAGTGTACGAGGAGTCGTTCGAGTGGATCGCCTCGCACGGCATGTTCGCCGAGGGCACGATGGGCCAGGGCCAGTACGAGAAGGCGACCCTGTCGCTGGTGTGAGACAGCCGTCGTCCTGAGGTGACCGCGCGCGCAGCGCGCGGGCCTCGAAGGACCTCTGAGTCAGAGACCCTTCGAGGCCGTCGCTGCGCGACGGCGCCTCAGGGTGACGGGAAGCGCAGGGGGCGGCCTCGGCCTGAACAGTGGGATGCCCAACCATTCGGGCCCAAAAGGCCCGTCGGGACGCTATGCCGCGCCGCGAAGGAAGCTTCGCGGCGCTTTCCTTTGCGCCCGTCCTCATGCATTCTCTCTCCCAATTGACTGCAAGAAACTGCCTTTCGGGAGGGACCATCATGAAGCGCATGTTCATTGCCGGCGTCGCCATGCTCGCGGCGGCCGGACTGTCGACCGCGGCCAGCGCGCAGGGCACGGTCAAGATCGGCGTCATCGCCGCCTATTCGGGCCAGTTCGCCGACACCGCGAACCAGATCGACAACGGCATCAAGCTGTACATGAAGCAGCACGGCGACACGGTCGCCGGCAAGAAAATCGAGATCATCCGCAAGGACACCGGCGGCCCGAACCCGGACGTCGCCAAGCGCCTCGCGCAGGAACTGGTCGTCCGCGACAAGGTCGACATCCTCGCCGGCTTCACGCTGACGCCAGAGGCGCTCGGCGCGTCCGGCGTCGCCACCGAGGCGAAGAAGCTGCTCGTCGACATGAACGCCGCGACCTCGATCGTCACAGAAAAGTCGCCCTACATCGTGCGCGTGTCGCTGACGCTGCCGCAGATCGCCGAGACCGTCGGCACCTGGGCGGCGACCAAGGGCGGCGTGAAGAAGGCGTACACGATGGTGTCCGACTTCGGCCCCGGCATCGACGCGGAGAACGGCTTCCAGAAGGCGTTCAAGGCCGCGGGCGGCGAGATCACCGGCTCGGTGCGCATGCCCGTCGCCAATCCGGACTTCTCGGCCTTCGTGCAGCGCGCCAAGGACCTGAACCCGGAAGCGATCTTCATCTTCGTGCC
>JBQCFB010000531.1:0-9488 GCA_051959715.1 Pseudolabrys sp. | reverse complement strand
CACCTCGCTGATGGACGAGAATTCCAAATCGCCGAATCCGCTCGACGCCCGCCGCGTCATGCATGAAGCGATGGTTCAGTCGGCGCTGCTCTCGGCCGAGCGCGCGATCGAGATCGGCCTGCCGAAGAACCGCATCATCCTCTCGGCGAAGGTCTCCGCGGTGCAGGATTTGATCGCCGTCTATCTCGAACTGGCGCGCCGCTCCGACTTCGCGCTGCATCTCGGCCTCACCGAAGCCGGCATGGGCACCAAGGGCATCGTGGCATCGAGCGCCGCCATGGGCGTGCTGCTGCAGCAGGGCATCGGCGACACGGTCCGTATTTCGCTGACGCCGGAGCCTGGCGGCGACCGCACGCGCGAAGTGCAGGTCGGCCAGGAGCTGTTGCAGACGATGGGCCTGCGGACGTTCGTGCCGCTCGTCGCGGCCTGCCCCGGCTGCGGCCGCACGACCTCGACCACGTTCCAGGAGCTCGCCCAGGACATCCAGAGCTTCATCCGCGACTCCATGCCGAAGTGGAAGACGCAGTATCCCGGAGTCGAGACGCTCAACGTCGCGGTGATGGGCTGCATCGTCAACGGCCCGGGCGAGTCGAAGCACGCCGACATCGGCATCTCCCTGCCCGGCACCGGAGAAACGCCGACCGCGCCCGTCTTCATCGACGGCAAGAAGGCCGCGACGCTGCGCGGCGCCGGCCTCTCCGCCGAGTTCAAGCAGATGGTGATCGACTACATCGAGAACCGCTGGGGCGCCGGCGCGCGGACCGCGGCGGAGTGATGCGCCTCACGACGCTCCACGCGGCCACCGCGTGAACTCCAAGATTCTCATCGCTGGCTTCGCCGTCCTCGTCGCGCTCGCCGGGGCGGCGTCGGTCTATGTCAGCCGCACCGTCGATCCGGTCGAGAAGACGATCACCGCCGTTCCCGCGCCGGACGGTCGCTACAAGGCGGTCGTCGTCTGGCTGAGCCAGGGCGGGACTGAGCCGTTCTGCTACGCCAGCGTGTCTGTTTATCTCGCCGTCTATCCGAACGACTTCGCCGAGAGCGAGAAGAGCTACCAGGTCTACTGGGCGCCGTGCGCGACGCCGGCGAAGGCCGCCGACGTGCCGAAGGTGGACTGGATGTCGAAGGACGCGTTGCAGATCACCTACACGCCCGGGCCGCCGGCGAAGGATCCGACCAAGCTGCGCAAGCGCGTGGTCGATGCGTCGCGCTATGTGCAGGTGACGTACGTGGAGAGGAAGTAGGCACCCTCCCCCGCAAGCGGGGGAGGGATAAGCGAACTAACCCCACACCTCCTTTGCCACCTCGACGATCATCCTCAGCTTCGCCCACTGCTGCTCCTCGGTGAGCGTGTTGCCCTCTTCCGTGGAAGCGAAGCCGCACTGCGGCGACAGGCAAAGCTGCTCGAGCGGGATGAACTTCGCCGCCTGATCGATGCGCCGCTTGAGATCGTCCTTCGATTCGAGCGCGCCGGTTTTCGAGGTGACGAGGCCGAGCACGACCTGCCGGTCCTTCGGCACGGCACGCAACGGCTCGAAGCCGCCGGCGCGTTCGGTGTCATATTCCATGAAGAAGCCGTGCACCTTGATCTTGCCGAACAGGATCTCCTGCACCTTCTCGTAGCCGCCGGCACCCATATAGGTGCTCTTATAGTTGCCGCGGCACATGTGCATGGTGATCGTCATGTCGGCCGGGATGTCCGACATGGCCGTGTTGATGAGATCGCCGTAGAGTTCGCCGAGCTTGTCGGGATCGTCGCCGCGCGCCGTCATCTGCGCGCGGTACTTGTCGTCGCACAGCATGGCGATGAAGACTTCATCGAGCTGCAGATAGCGGCAGCCGGCATTGGCGAAATCGCGCACGGCCTTCCGGTAGGCCTGGCCGAGATCGACAAACATCGCATCGAGCGTCGGATAGACCTTCGGATCGACCGGCGTCTTCATCGGGCGGCCCCACAACGCCGACGGCGCCGGGATCGTGATCTTCGGTGTCTGCTTCGTATGCGCCGCGACGAACTTGAAGTGCTCGATCATCGGATGATGCTGCGAGCCGATCTTGCCGGTGACCTTGGTGCCCTCGTTGCGCGTCGTCACAGCGGCGAAGGCGACGCCCGTATCCATCACGTGCTTGTCGATGCCGTCGAGGCCCCAGAGGAAATCGAGATGCCACCAGGAGCGGCGGAATTCGCCGTCGGTGACCGATTGCAGGCCGCACTCTTCCTGCTTCTTGATAACGCGCTCGATCTCGCGATCCTCGATCGCCTTCAGCGCCGCGGCGTCGATTGCGCCCCTGATGAATTTTTCGCGCGCCTCCTTCAGCGCCGCCGGACGCAGCAGGCTGCCGACGTGGTCGGCGCGGAAGGGCGGCTTGGTGCGTTGGGACATTTCGTGTCTCCCTCGTTCCTTTTGGCCTAGCGGCCCCAAACTTCCTCGGCCAATTCCACGATCATGCGGAGCTTGGCCCACTGTTCTTCCTCGGCGAGCAAATTGCCCTCCTCGGTCGACGCGAAGCCGCACTGCGGCGATAGGCAGAGCTGATCGAGCGGCACGTATTTCGACGCCTCGTCGATGCGGCGCTTGAGCTCGTCCTTGCTCTCCAGCGTGCCGCTTTTCGACGTGACGAGGCCAAGCACGACCGTCTTGCCCTTCGGCACGAAACGCAGCGGCTCGAAGCCGCCGGCGCGCGCCGAGTCGAACTCCATGAAGTAGCCGTGCACGTTGATCGTGTTGAACATCGTGTCCGCGACCGGCTCGTAGCCCCCCGAGGCGACGAAGGTCGAACGGAAATTCCCTCGGCACAGATGCATGGTGATCGTCATGTCCGGCGGAATGTCGGACATGGCGGCGTTGATCATGTCCGCGTAACCTTTCAGCAGCGTGGCCGGATCTTCGCCGCGGTCGCGCACCTTCTGCACCAGCGACTCGTCGCACAGATAGGTGAGGTTGACCTCGTCGAGTTGCAGGTAGCGGCAGCCGGCATCGGCAAATGCGCGCACCGCCTTGCGGTAGGTCGCGCCGAAATCGCGGTAGAAATCCTGCATGTCGGGATAGACTGCCTCTGGCACCGCGAGGCGGCCATTGCGGAAATGCAACGCCGACGGCGACGGGATCGTCATCTTCGGCGTCTGCTTCGTGCGCGCGGCGACGAACCTGAAGTGATCGATCATCGGGTGGCCGTCGAAATCACCGAGCTTGCGCGTGACCTTCGACATCACCTGCGCCGGCTGCACGCCGCCCTGGAAGTTGATCTCGCGCTGATGTGGCACGATCTCGACACCCGGCAATCCCGCGAGGAAGTCCGTCTGCCAGGACTTGCGGCGGAATTCACCGTCGGTGATCGATTTCAGACCGACCGCCTCCTGCTTGCCGATCAGCGCCGCGATGTCGCGATCCTCGACCACACGCAATTGCTCGGCGGAGATGTCGCCGCTCGCGCGCTTCGCCCGCGCTTCCTTCAGTGCAGCCGGCCGCAGCAGGCTGCCGACATGATCGGCGCGGAAGGGCGGCGTCGTGCGTGGGGACATGTGTGGTCTGTTCCAATGCTTTTCTTGTCATGGTGGGGCCTGTCCCGGCCATCCCGCTTAGGGACGCACGGCCCTCGCCCTTCTAAGGGGGATCACCGGGACACGCCGCTTCGCGGCGGCCCGGTGATGACAGTCGTTTTGTCTAGCTCAGCGCCCCCACACCTCATTCGCCAGTTCGACGATCATGCGCAGCTTCGCCCACTGCTCCTCCTCGGCGAGCACGTTGCCCTCCTCGGTCGAGGCGAAGCCGCACTGCGGCGAGAGGCAGAGCTGATCGAGCGGCACGTATTTCGCCGCCTCGTCGATGCGGCGCCTGATGTCGTCCTTCTTCTCGAGAACGCCTGTCTTGGAGGTGACGAGTCCGAGCACCATCTGCTTCTTCCCTTTCGGGAAGTGGCGCAACGGTTCGAACCCGCCCGCGCGATCGCTGTCATATTCGAGGAAATAGCCGTCGAGATCGGTGTGCGCGAGCAGATGCTCGGCCACGAACTCGTAGCCCCCGGAGGCGATGAAGGTCGAGCGGAAATTGCCGCGGCACGAATGCATGGTGATCGCCATGTCCGCGGGCTTGTCGCGGAGCGCTTCGTTGGTCACGCGGGCGTAGATCGCCGGCAGCGAGTCCGGATCGTCACCGCGCGCCTTCGAGCCCTCGCGCTCCTTCGGGTCGCAGATCATCGCCCAGGCCGTGTCGTCGAGCTGCAGGTAGCGGCAACCGGCGTCGTAGAAGGCGCGGATCGCCTTGCGCCACGCCGCGGCGACGTCAGCGAAATAGGCGTCGTAATCGGGATAGGCGTCCTTGCCGATCATCGCCCGGCCCTGGCGGAAGTGGAACGTCGAGGGCGCCGGGATACACATCTTCGGCGTCGTCTTGCAGACGCTCTTGAGATACTTGAAGTGCTCGATATGCGGATGTCCGGTGAAGTCGACCTTGCCGGTCACCTTGAGCGCCTCGGCCTTCGTGTCGACGCCATGGAATTTGATCGGCGGCGCGCTGATCTTCTCGACGCCCTTCAGGCCCCAGAAGAAATCGAAGTGCCACCAGGAGCGGCGGAATTCGCCGTCGGTCGCCAGCTTGAGCCCGACGTCAGCCTGCTTCTGCACCACGCGCGCGATCTCGCGGTCCTCGATCGCCTTGAGCGCCGCGGCGGCGATCTCGCCCTTGGCGAATTTCGCGCGCGCCTCCTTTAATGCGGCGGGACGCAGCAGGCTGCCGACATGGTCGGCGCGGAACGGCGGCGTGGTGCGGAGCGACATTCTGGCTTCTCCCCGTGTTCCTTCTTATCCCTCCCCCGCTTGCGGGGGAGGGTGGCGAGCGCAGCGAGCCGGGTGGGGGCGGTCCGATTGCTACGCGACCCCACCCCCGGCGCTACGCGCCGGCCCCTCCCCTTTCAGGGGAGGGATAAGGAGCTTCAGCGCCCCCACACCTCGTTGGCAATCTCGACGATCATCCTCAGCTTCGCCCACTGCTCGTCTTCGGCGAGGACATTGCCTTCCTCGGTCGAGGCGAAGCCGCACTGTGGCGACAGGCACAGCTGATCGAGCGCGACGAACTTGGTCGCCTCCTCGATGCGGCGCTTGATGTCGTCCTTCTTCTCCAGTGTGCCGGTCTTCGACGTGACGAGGCCGAGCACGACGACCTTGTTGCCCTTGGGCAGGAAGCGCAACGGCTCGAAGCCGCCGGCGCGGTCGGTGTCGTATTCGAGGAAGTAGCCGTCATAGTTGCACTTGGCGAGCAGTGACTGCGCCACCGGCTCGTAACCGCCCGACGAGATGAAGGTGGAGCGGAAGTTGCCGCGGCAAACATGCGTGGTGATCGTCATGTCGGCGGGCTTGGCTTCCAGCGCCTTGTTGATGCAGCGCGTATAGCTCTCCTGCAAATGGTCGACGTCGAGGCCGCGCTCGCGCGCCTTCTTCAGCTCGTCCTGCGAGCAAAGATAGGCCCAGGCGGTGTCGTCGAACTGCAGGTAGCGGCAGCCGGCGTCGTAGAAGGCCTTCACCGCCTTCTGATACGCCACCGCGAGATCGTCGAAGATGTCGTCGCGGCTCGAATAGACGCCCTTGTCGACCGCGTCGGGCTCGAGCCGGAAATGCATCACCGCCGGCGACGGGATGGTCATCTTCGGCGTCACCTTGGTGTGCGCCTTGAGGAACTTGAAATGCTCCAGCATCGGGTGATTCGAGAACCCGATCTTGTTCTTGATGTGGATGACGTGCGGCTTGGTCAGCACGCCCTGGAACTGGATGCCGACCTTGCCTTCAATGATCTCGACGCCGTCGAGCATGCCGAAGAAATCATAGTGCCACCACGAGCGGCGATATTCGCCGTCGGTCGCGAGCTTGAGACCCACCTCTTCCTGCTTGCGGATGACCTTCTCGATCTCGCGGTTCTCGACCTCGCGGAGCTGCTCCGCGGTGATCTCGCCCTTCTCGCGCTTGACGCGCGCTTCCTTGACCGGCCGAGGGCGCAGGAAGCTGCCGACATGGTCGGCGCGGAACGGCGGCTTGGTGCGTTGCATGAGTTTTACTCCCGCGTTTGTCTGAAGCCTTTGATCAATAGAGCCCGGCGGCGCTCGCCCGCCGGATGAGCATGGCGCCCGGCACGAGGCCGCGCGTGCCCTGGTTGCCGAGCGCAAGCTGGAGATTGCGATGGGCGAGGCGCGCATGCTCGCGCATCAGCGCCTCGGCGCGCGCACCTTCGCGGTCCTCGATCGCGCGCACGACGCAATGATGGTGGTCCTGCGCGATGGTGAGGACCTTGCTCGATTCCGGCAGCATGGCCTGCACCATGACGAAGCCGCTCGGCGAGGCGAAGGGCAGGTTGAGCGTCCGCTCGATCTGCCGCTTCAGGACCGGGCTTTCGGCGGCCTCGACCAGCAGCGCGTGGAAGCGGCCGTTCAGCCCGACATAGTCCGAGAAATGATCGACCGTCAGCACCGGCAGCGCGGCGATCTCGTCGATCTGCCGCAGCACGTCCTTCATCTCCTTGATCAGCGAGCCGCGGACGCCGCGCTCGGCCGCGATGCGCGCGGCGAAGCCTTCGAGCGTGCCGCGCAGCTCGATCGCGTCGTAGACGTCGCGCTCGGAGAAGGCCTTCACGGCGAAGCCGCCGGACGGGATCGCTTCGAGGAAACCCTCGTCCTCGAGCCGGACCAGCGCCATGCGGATCGGCGTGCGCGACATGCCGAGCCGGTCGACCAGCGACAGTTCGGAGATGCGGTCCCCCGGCTTGAGCTCCCCCGTCAGGATGAGATCGCGCAGCGCCAGTTGCGCTTTGACGGTCTGCGAGGCGGCGCGTTCGCTGTCGGCAATCGGGGTGGGCACGGTGGGCGTCCTTATTTTTGTGCCCAATCCTTGAGGGAGCCGGAATTCATGCTGTATACCGATAACGAAAAAAGGGACACCCCGCTATAGGCAAAATGGCCTCGGAAGGGCCTCTGGGGCGGCATGGAGGAAGTCCGGACAAATAACTGTATACAGCGGACCTGAAATTACCCGCTCCGGACGGCCAGCCACCTTGGCCGGGCCGCGGCGCGATCATCGACACCACGACAGTACAATCAGCGGGAGTGAGACGACATGGCAAAGAACCTCGAAGAGAAGATCAAGGGCGCGGGCGACATCGTCTCGATGATGCGCAACTCGCAGATCGGCGCCTACGTGTACCCGGTGGTCGCGCCGGAGTTCTCCAACTGGCGCGACGAGCAGCGCGCCTGGCGCGAGAGCTGCGTGCTGTTCGACCAGACGCACCACATGGTCAACCTGTTCGTTGAGGGACCGGACACGGTCAAGCTGCTGCAGCACCTCTCGACCAACTCGTTCAAGAACTTCTCGATCGACCAGGCCAAGCAGTTCGCGCCGGTCACGCCCTATGGCCATGTCATCGGCGACGGCATCCTGTTCTATCTCGCCGAGAACAGCATGTGCTACGTCGGCCGCAACCCGGCCGCCAACTGGATCGAATTCCACGCCAAGACCGGCGGGTACAACGTCCAGACCCGATACGATGATCGTTCGCCGTCGCGCCCGATGGGCAAGCCGGTGACGCGCGCGTTCTACCGCTATCAGATCCAGGGCCCGAACGCGCAGGACGTCATCAAGAAACTCAACGGCGGCACGTTCCCGGACATCAAGTTCTTCCGGATGGGCCACATCACCATCGCGGGCCGCAAGGTGCGCGCTCTGCGCCACGGCATGGCCGGCGCGCCGGGCCTCGAAGTGTGGGGCCCCTACGAGCAGGTCGACGAGATCAAGAACGCGATCATGGAGGCCGGAAAGGACTTCGGCATCGTCGCCGTCGGCGCCCGCGCCTACGCCACCAACACGCTCGAATCCGGCTGGATCCCCTCGCCCGTCCCGGCGATCTACACCGGCGACAAGCTCAAGGCCTATCGCGAGTGGCTGCCGATCACGAGCTACGAGGCGAACGCCTCGATCGGCGGCAGCTTCGTGTCGAAGAAGGTGGAGGACTATTACACGACGCCGTACGAGCTCGGTTACAACACCTTCACCAAGTTCGACCACGACTTCATCGGCGCCGATGCGCTCAAGGCGATGGAAGGCAAGAACAAGCGCAAGAAGGTGACCTTCGCCTGGGAGAACAAGGACGTCGAGCGCATCTGGGCTTCTCAGCTCGCGCCCGCCGGCCAGAACTACAAGTTCATCGACCTGCCGCTTTCGAACTACGCTTCTTCTTCGTATGACGCAGTGATGAGCGGCGGCAAGATGGCCGGCGCCTCGATGTTCTCCGGCTATTCGTACAACGAGCGCAAGATGCTGTCGCTCGGCTGGGTCGAGGAGGAGTTCTCCAAGCCCGGCACCGAGCTCTCGCTCGTCTGGGGCGAGGAGAACGGCGGCACCAAGAAGACCACCGTCGAGCGCCACAAGCAGACCGAGATCAAGGTCATCGTCTCGCCGGCGCCCTACTCGGCCGTCGTGCGCGAGGGCTACGAAGGCAAGTGGCGCCATCAGGCGGCAGAGTAGGCGGCCGCCGACCGCTCGGCTTCGACTAAAAAGCGGCACGGCGCGCGGCAACGCGCCGTGCCGTTTTGCATATACCACCTGTCGTTTAGGTCAGTGCCGTTGACCCAGCGAAATGCGCCGGGTGCTATTCTTCCGGCATGACCGACTCCGATTATTATCGTGAGCAGGCGGCCCGCTATCGGGAGCTCGCGGAGCGCGCGAAGAAACCTGCCGTGAAGCAGGAGTTCATTGAATTGGCAGACGCGTGCGACGAATCCGCCGACAAGATGGACGATTGCCTGGCGAGCGGGTAACGCGCAGTCGAGCTGCAACGCCGGACCTGTTTCCGGGCGCTCAAGAGTCCGCGGCGCGGGAGATGTCCATGAGCCTGCAAGACATCTTGGACTGGGTCTTCGGCAAAACTCCCCAAGAGAAGGGTGCTTCCGCGATATCCGTCGCCGGAGGGGCTGCCGTTCCGGGCGCGCCTATCGCCGGGACCACCGAAATCATAAAGGGCACAGCGTCGGCGTTCGGCGAAGCAACCAAGGCGATTGAGGGCGTGGCTCAGGCCGAAAAGGCCGGCGAAGGCGTGGTCGATCCCGGGAAACCTGTCGACGAGATATTGAAGAAGAGCGCGACCGACGCCGGAAAAGCTACGATCGGCGATGCCATAAAAGCATTCTTGAAATGGGTGTTTGGCGCGTAGGCCGACCTGGGGATTGGCCTACGCCGTCACCTTCACGTCCACCTTCCTTGCCATCGCGCTCGCGTACTCCGCCGTCGCAACGAGATTGCCGAACGTGAAATAATGCGGATGCACGTCGCCGATCGCGCCTTGCGCAATGTCGAGCGCTTCGATGAGACGGTCGGGTCCGACATTGCCGATGAGCGACGTCGCCGCGCCCGACATCAGCCCGCGCAGCGACGTCGAAACGCCGCAGCGCTTGGCGAACCGGATCAGCGCGGTGACGCTGGTCGGCCCGACCATGCCGGCGCTGACCGGCCG
>JBQCFB010000530.1:0-2102 GCA_051959715.1 Pseudolabrys sp. | reverse complement strand
CGTGTTCAATTTCGCGCAAGGCATCATGGTCGTGTTCGCGGCGCTGACGCTGGTCGGCCTGCACGAGCACGGCATCCCGGCCTACCTCGCGCTCGCCATCACCATCGCCGTGATGTTCGGCCTCGCGGTCGGCGTCGAGCGGCTGATGCTGCGGCCCTTGGTGAACCAGCCCGACATCATCCTGTTCATGGCGACCTTCGGGCTCACTTACTTCCTCATCGGTTTCGGCGAGCTGGTGTTCGGCGGCGATCCCAAGGTGATGATCGCCAGCCAGCTCGGCCTGCCGAAAGGCGCGATCGACATCAAGTTCGCCGGCGGCTTCGTGTCGCTGCAGAAGATCGACATCGCCGCGACCATCATCGCCTCGCTGATGGTGGCCTCGCTGGCGCTGTTCTTCCAGAAGACGCGCATCGGGCGGGCGCTGCGCGCGGTCGCGGACAGCCACAAGGCCGCGCTCTCGGTCGGCATCTCGCTCGAGCAGATCTGGGTGATCGTCTGGTTCGCCGCCGGCCTCGTCGCGCTCGCCACCGGCATCATGTGGGGCGCGCGCTCGGAAGTGTCCTTCGCGCTCGAGATCATCGCGCTGAAGGCACTGCCGGTCTTGATCCTCGGCGGCTTCACCTCGGTGCCGGGCGCCATCGTCGTCGGCGGCATCATCGGCGTCGGCGAGAAAATCGGCGAGTTCTACTGGGGCCCGCTGCTGGGCTCCGGCATCGAGACCTGGCTCGCCTATGTGATCGCGCTCGTCTTCCTGCTGTTCCGGCCGCAGGGCCTGTTCGGCGAAAAGATCATCGAACGGATCTGAGATGTTTTACCGCGAGGCCGGCCAGTTCAAAAGCGACTACGCCGCCGACATGGCGGTGTTCCCGATCCTGCAGGATCGCATCGGCGTCGCCGTCATCCTGCTCGTCGCGGCGGTGATCGTCCCGCTGTTCGGCAGTGAATTCCTGCTGCAGGCGGTGATGATCCCGTTCCTGGTGTTCTCGCTCGCCTCGATCGGGCTCAACCTGTTGACCGGCTACACCGGCCTGTTGTCGCTCGGCACCGGCGCCTTCATGGGTGTCGGCGCCTATGCCTGCTACAAGCTGACGACCTATTTCCCCGGCGTGAACATCCTGATCTGGATCCTCGCCTCCGGCTTCTTCTCGGCGGCGGTCGGGGTGGTGTTCGGCCTGCCGTCCCTGCGCATCAAGGGCTTCTATCTCGCGGTGGCGACACTCGCGGCGCAGTTCTTCCTGTCCTGGCTCTTCATCCGCCAACCCTGGTTCTACAATTACAACGTCTCCGGCGCCATCGAAGTGCCGACCCGCACCTTCCTCGGCATTCCCGTCACCGGCGCGACCGCGAGCGAGATGACGCGCTACTATGTCGTGCTCGGCTTCGTCGTGGTGCTGACCTGGCTCGCGTCGAACCTGGTGCACGGCCGCATCGGCCGCATGTGGATGGCGGTGCGCGACATGGACCTCGCTGCCGAATTGATCGGCATCCGCCTCCTGCGCACCAAGCTCATGGCCTTCGCCGTGTCGTCGTTCTATTGCGGCGTCGCCGGCGCGCTGCTGGTGTTCATGTGGTACGGCAGCGCCGAGCCCTCGGTGTTCGACGTCAACCTGTCCTTCTTCATCCTCTTCATGGTGATCATCGGCGGCCTCGGCAGCCTGACCGGCTCGTTCTACGGCGCGGCGCTGATCTACATATTGCCGATCGTGCTGCGCTACATCCCGCCGAAGCTCGGCATTCCCATCCAGTCGGCGATGGTCGAGCACATCCAGCACATGGTGGTCGGCGCGCTGATCGTGTTTTTCCTGATCGTAGAGCCGGCGGGCCTCGCCCGGCTCTGGCAGATAGGCAATCAGAAACTGAGGGTGTGGCCTTTCCCGTATTGAAGGCGCAAACTCTCGGCCAAGCCCGGGCAAACCGGGAGGGCCGGCGGCGAACACGCCGCACGGTCATCAAGCAACAGGCGGCGCAAATGCCGCCCATGGAGGGAACGTGATGCGAAACTATCGATTGCTGCTCGGGGCCGCCGCCATGGTCGCCGCGGGGTTGTCGCTGGCGCCGGCGCCGGCAAGCGCCGAAGACGGACTCTACATTCCGCTGTTCTC
>JBQCFB010000529.1:0-2564 GCA_051959715.1 Pseudolabrys sp. | reverse complement strand
ATCAGCGCACGGGCGATGGCGATGCGCTGGCGCTGGCCCCCCGAGAGTTGCAGGCCGTGCTCGCCGACCGGCGTGTCGTAGCCTTGCGGGAACGACAGGATGAAGTCGTGCGCGAAAGCGGCCTTCGCGGCGGCGACGATCTCCGCCTCGGTCGCGTTGGGCCGACCGAAGGCGATGTTGTCACGGATCGTGCCGCGGAAGAGGAAGACGTGCTGACCGACATAGCCGATCGCCTGGCGCAGCGTGCGTCGCGACACGGCCGTGATGTTTTGCCCGTCGACAGTGATCGCGCCGCCGTCGGCCTCGTAGAAGCGCAAGAGCAGGTTGAGCACGGTCGATTTGCCGCCGCCGGACGGGCCGACGAGCGCCGTAACCTTCCCCGGCTCGGCCACGAGGCTTAGGCCCCGCAGCACCGGCTCGTCGGTACGATACGCAAAATAGACGTCGCGATATTCGATGCCGGCCCGCTCGACCTCGAGCGCCGGCTTGTCGTCGTCGCGCGGCTCGGTCGCGGGAGTGTCGAGCACGTCGAACAGCGCGCGCACGTTCACTAGCGTGCTGTTGAGTTCGATATTGAGCCGCGCAACGCGCTTGGCCGGCTGGGTGGCGAGCAGGAAGGCGGTGATGAAGGAGATGAGCTCGCCCGGCGTTGCGCCGAGCACGATGGTGCGATCGCCGCCGTAAAGGATGCCGAGCGACACGGCGACGCCAGCGAGCGATTGCATGATCGGGCCGGAGCGCGCCGCAACCCGGGCCATCTTGTTCGACTCGCGTTCCACCTCGCGCACATTGGCGTCGAAGCGCGCGAGCATCTGCTCTTCCAGCGTGAAAGCCTTGACGACGGAGATCCCTTGCAGCGTCTCCTGCATCGTCTCGAGCACGCGCGTGCCGCCGGTGAACTGCGCCTTGGCGATGGCGCGGATGCGCCGGATCATCTTGCGCAGGAGCAGCATCGCCGGCGGGAACACGACAAAGGTGATGAACGACATCATCGGGTCGCGCACAAACATCACGACGACGAGGCCGACGACGGTGAGAAAATCACGCCCGAACGCCGTGACGATCTGGTTGAGCACTTGATTGGCGGCTGCAGCGCCGGTCTGAAGCCGCGCCGCGAACTCCGAGGAATGCCGCTCGGCGAAAAAACCGATGCGCTCGGTCAGAAGCTTGTCGAAAAGCCGGCGCTGATTTTCGGCGACGATGCCGTTGCCGATGCGGGCGAGAATGGTCTGATGGCCGTAGTCGGCAATGCCTTTGACGACGAAGGTCAGCGCCGTCGCGATGCCGAGGATCACGATGGTGCGGAATTCCTTGTCGAGATAGGCGGTGTTGACGAAATCGCTGATCAGATAGGCGGGCAGGGCGGTGCAGCCCGCGGCGACCGCCATCAGCGTGAAGGCGAGCAGGTACTGCGGCCAGCGCGCGAGCCCCTGCTCGAGCATCAGCCGCTTGATCATGGCCAGGGTGCCATACCGCGCGTCGGCGGAATCCGGCATGATGTGGTGGCTCATTTGCCCTCGGTCGGCCCGTGCGGTCGGCGTAACATTGCGCGCATGAGCCACCGCTTCCTTGCCCCCGGACGCGGAGATTTTCAAGCAAAATCAGGGCTAAACGGCGGCTTTGCACCGCCGTGAGGGCGTCAGGCAGCGACCGTCTGGAGCTTTCCCGGCAGCTTGCGTTCCCAGGCAAGTGCATGCGCGACGATCGTGTCGAGGTCCTGGAACTGCGGCTGCCAGTCGAGGCTCGCATGAATACGCTCGACATTGGCGACCAGCGCCGCCGGATCGCCGTCTCGGCGCGATGCGATGTCGACCTTGAAGTCGACGCCGCTGACGCGTTTGACCGAGGAAATGACCTCGAACACCGAAGCGCCGCGGCCGTAGCCGCAGTTGAAGGTCGAGCTCGCGCCGCCCGAGCGCAGATGGGCGAGCGCGGCCGAATGTGCCGACACGAGGTCGCTGACGTGGACGTAGTCGCGCTGGCAGGTGCCGTCCGGCGTCGGATAATCGGTGCCGTAGACGTCGAGCTTCGCGCGCTTGCCAAGCGCCGCTTCGCACGCGACCTTGATGAGATGCGTCGCCTGCGGCGTCGACTGACCGGTCCGACCTTTCGGATCGGCGCCGGCGACGTTGAAGTAGCGCAGCACGACGAAGCGCAGGCCGTGCGCGCGCGCCGCATCGTGCAGCATGATCTCCGACATGAGTTTTGAGGTACCGTAGGGTGCGATCGGCGCGGTCGGCTCGTCTTCGCGCACGGGCACGTGCTCGGCATTGCCGTAGACCGCGGCGGTCGAGGAGAAGATGAACTGCTTGACGCCGCACTCGAGTGCCACGTCGATCAGATTGCAAGTGTTGAGAGTGTTGTTGCGATAGTAGCCGAGCGGATCGCGCACCGAATCGGGCACCACGATCGAGGCGGCGAAATGGATGACGGCGTCGACATTGTGCTGCCGCAGCATGCGCGCGACCAGTTCGCGGTCGCCGGTCGAGCCGACGACGAAGGGGACGGATCCGGGCACAAGGAAGCGGAAGCCAGTCGTCAGGTTGTCGAGCACGACGACCTCT
>JBQCFB010000528.1:0-2940 GCA_051959715.1 Pseudolabrys sp. | reverse complement strand
GCCCTTGGCGAGCATCACCATCGAGCCGCCGGCGGCCTGGAACTGATCGACGAAGGAATCCATTCGCCCCGCCGTGGTCGGCCCAAACGCGCCGGAAGCGTAACCCTCCGGCGTTTTGGCAGGGCCCGCGTAGTAGATCGGGTGGTTCTTGAAATAGTCCGGCAGCTTCTCACCCTTCTCCAGCCGCTCGCGCAATTTGGCGTGCGCCAGATCGCGCGCGACGATGATGGTGCCGGTGAGCGACAGCCGCGTCTTCACCGGATACTTGGTGAGTTGCGCGAGGATCTCCTTCATCGGCTTCCTGAGGTCGACCTTGACGACGTCGCCGCCGAGCTTTTCCTGATCGACCTCCGGCAGATACTGCGCCGGATGATGCTCGAGCTCCTCGAGGAAGACGCCGTCCCTGGTGATCTTGCCGAGCGCCTGGCGGTCGGCCGAGCACGAGACGCCAAGTCCAATGGGAAGAGACGCGCCGTGCCGCGGCAGCCGGATCACGCGCACGTCGTGGCAGAAATACTTGCCGCCGAACTGCGCGCCGACGCCAGTCGCCTGCGTCATCTTCAGGACTTCCTGCTCCATGGCGAGATCGCGGAAGGCGTGGCCGTCCTCCGAGCCTTGCGTCGGCAGCTCGTCGAGATATTTGGTCGAGGCGAGCTTGACCGTCTTTAAATTCAATTCCGCGCTCGTGCCGCCGATGACGATTGCCAAGTGATACGGCGGGCACGCCGCCGTGCCGAGCGTCAGGATCTTCTCCTTCAGGAAGGCGAGCATGCGGTCGTGCGTCAGGATCGACGGCGTCGCCTGAAAGAGGAACGTCTTGTTGGCCGAGCCGCCGCCCTTGGCGACGAACAGGAATTTGTAGGCGTCCTCACCCTCGGCGTAGATCTCGACCTGCGCCGGCATGTTCGACTTGGTGTTCTTCTCCTCGAACATGGAGATCGGCGCGAGCTGCGAATAGCGCAGGTTGCGCTTGAGGTACGCGTCGCGCGCCCCTTGAGCGAGCGCGCCCTCGTCCGAGCCGTCCGTGAAGATGCGGCGGCCCTTCTTGCCCATGATGATGGCGGTGCCGGTGTCCTGGCACATGGGCAGCACGCCGCCGGCGGCGATGTTGGCGTTCTTCAGGAGATCGTAGGCGACGAACTTGTCGTTCGCGGTCGCCTGCGGGTCGTCGAGAATGGCGCGAAGCTGTTTCAGGTGCGCGGGCCTGAGCAAATGGTTGATGTCCTCGAAGGCGGCTTCCGACAGCGCCCGCAGCGCGTCCGCGCTGACGACCACGACGTCCTCGCCCATGACCTTTTCGACGCGCACGCCGTCCGCGGTGATCTTGCGGTACCTGGTCTTGTCCGGCCCCAGCGGAAACAGCGGGGTGTGGTGGTAGGGCGGCAGCGGGGACGGCGTGGGGGCGTTCATGGGGACCATCGAGTTTTTTTGCACCAAACCAATATCGATTGTGTGCTAGTGACTTTCAACCACAGGATACACAAGATGCCGGACAGGCGAGATTTCGCAACATTAGCTGATCGCGTAAAGGCGCTAGTCCTCAATACAGCGGTTTATTATGCAGCATTCGTTGCAGCAAGCGGCCTATGGCTTCCTACCGGTGGCCTTGAAAGCGTCTGGCTCTTAAGCGGCGTTTCATTGTGGCTCCTCAGCCTCCTATCCGCGCCGTGGTTCGTCCCTCCAAGAGACGCTCTAGCAAACGGAATCGCAGCGCTCTGCATTTTAGTTACGACCGATTTAACCGGAGTTTCAAAGTTTGCGTTCGAGTTGAACGCGATGAGATGGATATTTGTCGGATATTCCGCGTTCGTCGTCACGCTGGCGATCGTCGCGCTCTTTATCCATGACAAGAATCAATTGTCGGCAGTCGGGCGCCTCACCTTTCGGGTCACAAGCGCCCTCGGGCGAGGCGAACTATTCTATACGCCACCGGCGATCATCAGCATTCTCGGCGCATATCAGGTCAGCGCAACGAGCACCGGGTGGCTACTTATCCTTTGGGTCACTTTCGTGGTCGGCAGGCCAATCGAACGTTTTCTAACCTTTCACCGGCAGTGGCTCGCAGAGAATCGAACGAGCGACGACTCACCCACAATCGGAACAATCGAGCGCATCGATGCGCCCAATATCGTTCGGGTTCGGCTACACAAGCGCACAACCTGGAAGCCAGGCTCGCTTCACATCGCAGCACTTTCGGACGGCAACCAGCAGTTTGTTCTTGGGCTCTTCGACCAAGTCCAAGGGGCCGAGGTCATGGGAACCGGCCTTTGCGTCGCTCAAGTAGCAATTGAAGAATGCTTAGATGCGGTCGCAGGCCAAGTATATGTTGCCCACGACGAGGCCCGAGCGGCACAATTCATCGATAACCTAAGCGGAACACCTGACGCTAAATTGGTTGGATTTACGGTTGAGAACTCAACTATAGGCACTCTTCGCTTTGAAGTAGCAGTAGTGAGCGAATTAGCCGAAGGCGATGTTGTGTTCACAAAAGTTGCCGGTCGCGAGGTTTTCTATCAAATCCTTGACGCTGAGACGGCGGAAGAGAATTTCGATCAAAATCCACGCGGCACTCACATCGTTAAAGCGGTGCAATTGGGGTGCTACGATCCAGAGGCAGGCTTTACTAAGCATCCTTGGCTTCCGGCGATGAATAGTCCACTCTTCTGGGCAAAGAGTAGGCAGTTTCCAGAAGCAATTCTGGAAGCCGATGAATTTGTCATCGGACAAGTGCCATCGACCAATATCGGCGTCGTGGCAAAGATCCCCGAATTGGTCGAATACCACACCGCAATCTTGGGCGTCACCGGCACCGGCAAAACCGAACTCGCTCTCGACATTGTTCGAGAGGCGCAGGGCCGTGGCGTTAAGGTGTTCTGCGTGGACTTCACTGGTGAGTATCGCCAACGTCTAGCCGACTTGAATCCGATTTTTCCGGCCCCC
>JBQCFB010000527.1:0-2675 GCA_051959715.1 Pseudolabrys sp. | reverse complement strand
TCATTGACGAGATCCACCCCTGATTGGGCTTGTTTGCGCACGACGTCCGCGACTGCGCTCTTAATCCGGGCGGCGAGTGCCGCCGGCTCGACCGGAACGCCTTCTTCCTTGGCGTACATGACCCGGATCAGGTCGTCCGGGCGCGGCAGGCTGCCGGTGTGGGTGGTCAGAAATCGGTCGGTACTGCGCTGCATTATCTGGTTTCTCCCCGGCCGGACCATAGATCAGTCCGGCGGCGCTCACTACCGCCTGTCCGGTCTCGTTGACAGGCGGGGGTGGGCCCTCTAGAACGCACGCAAACACGCATCCAGAGCGCATCATGAAAGTCCGTAACTCGTTGAAATCCTTGCGCGGTCGCCACCGCAACAACCGCCTGGTGCGCCGCAAGGGCCGCGTCTACATCATCAACAAGACCAACCGCCGCTTCAAAGCGCGGCAGGGCTGACCGGTCTTTCGAATTCCGCACCCCGCCGGCTGCGGGGTTCCCCGCCACAGATTGGCCTTCAAGGGCGAAGAGCTTACTCTTCGTCCCATGCGCGCACGATTCCAGCCCGTCCTGACCGCCGCAGCCCTCCTGGCGGGACTCGTTCTGCCGGCTGCCGCGCAGGCGCCGCAGGGGCCGCGGGACCTGCCGCCGAAATCCGGCCCGATGACGCCCGCGCCGGACAAGCCGGAATGGGTCAAGCCGCCGGCCAAGCTGCCGCACGTCGCCGGCGATCCGACCAGAAATCTCGATTTCTTGTTCGGAGCGCTCAAGGCCGCGCCCGACGCCACCATCGCCAAGGCGGTGGAGGAGCGCATCTGGGCGGTGTGGGCGGTCTCGCGCAGCGACACCACCAACCTCCTGATGGTGCGCGCGCGCACGGCGATCGAGCAGAAGGATACCGACCTCGCGATCAAGCTCCTGAGCTCGATCGTGAAGATCAAGCCGGACTACGTGAACGCCTGGAACCAGCGCGCCACACTCTATTATGCGAAGAAGGACTTCGGCCGTGCGCTTGCCGATATCCGCGAAGTGCTCAAGCGCGAGCCGCGCCACTTCGGCGCCCTGTCGGGACTCGGTCTCATTCTCCAGGACATCGGCGACGACAAGCAGGCGCTCGAGGTCTATCGGCGCGCGCTCGCTGTCTATCCGAAGATGGAGCACATTCCCGACGTGGTGAAGAAGCTCCAGGAAAAGGTCGAGGGCCGCGACATCTGACGTGGCTGCGCGGCGGAGCATGCAACGCTCCGCCCTACATCGCTGCGGTCGGGGGCATCGCTAAGGTTCAAGCACTGGCATGATGGAGACGAGCTTGAGACACGTCGCGCTCATTCTTGGAGCAGCCGCATTGATGGCGTGCAGCGCCGGCGCTTCCGCGAAACCGGCCTACGTGCCGAGCACCGTCAATCTTCGCTCGGCGCCGGGTACCACGAACGAGATCCTCGCCAAGATTCCGGGCGGCAGCCTCGTCGACGCAGACAATTGCAAGGACGGGTGGTGCGCCGTCACCTGGCAGGACAAGAGCGGATTTGCAATCGAGACGGCGCTCGATCTCTCCGGCCGCGTGCCGGGTCCGCAGGTGTCGGGACCGCCGCCGCGGCGGCCGCCGGCCTATGTCGAAGACGACGGCTACCTGCCCGAGCCGCCGCCGCCAGTCTATTACGGGCCGCCGCCCGTTTATTACGGCGGCTATTACAGACCTTACTATCGTCACTGGGGCTGGCGGCGCTGGTAGCGACGAGCGGCTTCAGCCTTTTGAGATGTCGGTTTCCCGTCAGCGCCGTTCATCTCAGGGTCATCGGGTGCTCCGTATAGGCACCCGATGACAAACGACGAAGCGATCATTTGTCCGAGTTGCGGCCAACCCATGCGATTGCGCCAGATGCTCCCGCGGTTTGGCCGCCAACCGGAACTCCGCACCTACGAGTGCCGGCCTTGCGGCGTCGTGAAGACGCAACAGGTCGAAACATAAGTGCGGTTCCGGCGCGTCGCGCAACCGGCAGCGAAGTTCCGCGCCCGCGCCGGTTCGGGCCGTCTTCATTTTCCGTCGAAAGGCTTTTCCCGGTCGAGCCGCGCCTTGGCTTCGCGCGCGATGCTGAGGTCGAACAATTGTGACTCCGGTACCTTCTTCTCGACGAGGTGGAAGTAGTCGGCCCAATAATCCTGCTGCGCCATCACCGATTTCACGTTCGGGATGCCGTCCTCGTTGCTGTAGGACCAATGCGGCGCGATGGCCCTGACGAGCTCCGGCTTCTGCAACGCCGTGCGCTTGGCCAGGATGTCGACAATGTCCGGGTGCTGGTCGGGCGCAGTGACGGCCGCGTCGAATTCCTTGACGCCTTGCAGGTAGGCCATCGCGAAGCGCACGAGCACATCCCGGTTCTGCTGGATGAACTGCTTGCGCGCCGCGTACAGGCCGACCGCGCCGTCAGGATCGATCTCGTCGTCGACGGTAATGATCGGACCCCATTTGTTGTTCTGCGCGAAGTAGCCGAACTGGTAGGCGAGATCGGTTGCGTCGACCTGCTTCTGTCCGAGCATCTTCATGAGATCGGGCTGGGGGACGTTCGTGATCCACTGGACGTCCTTGCGCGGATCGAGGCCGGCCTTCTCAAGCCCGCGCGCGAAGAGATACTGGTTGATGCTGCCGGTCGCGCCGAGGCCGATCCGCTTGCCCTTCAGCTTGGCGAAA
>JBQCFB010000526.1:0-2770 GCA_051959715.1 Pseudolabrys sp. | reverse complement strand
CCGCTCGAGCAGAGCTAGGTCCGCCGGCGCCGTTGGGCCCGCCGGGGCGGCCTGCGCGTCTGCACCGCCCCCGACCAGCGCGCCATAGGCGCTTTCGCTGGCGGCGATCTGGGCGATCACCGTCTCGATCGGCAGCTTGTCGCCGACCTGGGCGATGAGATGGACGAAGCCCGTGCTCGGGGCCGGCAGCTCGGTCACCGTCTTCTCGTTCTCGATCGAGACGAGCGGTTGATCGCGTTCGACGCGGGCCCCCTCGGCGACCAGCCATTCGACGATCTCGCCCTCCGACATGCCCATCCCGAGCTGCGGGAGCAGCACGTCACGTGTCGGCGCGCTCATTCCGCGATCACTTGTCGAATGGCCGCCTCGATCCGTTCGACCGTCGGCATGGTGTAGGCGTCGATATAGCCGCCGGGCACCGGGAAATGCGGATGGCAGACCCGCTTTACCGGCGCGTCGAGCAGGTCGTAGCCATGTTCCATGACCTGAGCCATGACCTCGGCCGCGAACCCGCCGCGTTCATAATCTTCGTCGACGATGACGAGGCGATTGGTCTTTTCGAGCGATCGGAGCAAGGTCTCGCGATCGAAAGGTTCGAAACTTCGTGGGTCCACGACTTCGACGCTGACCTCGTTACTGAGAGCTTCCGCAACCTTCAGAGCGTTGCCGACCTGCAGACCGCTCGCCAGCACGGTGATGTCGGTTCCGGCGCGCTTAACCTCAGCGGATCCCAATGGAATGATGTAATCGTCTTCCGGCACCGGTCCTTTTTGCATCATCATGGACGTGTGCCACAGGAAGAAGACCGGGTTGTCGTCGCGAATGGCGGCCTTCATCAGCCCCTTGGCGTCGCGGGGGGTCGAGGGCATGCAGACCTTCACGCCGGGCAAATGGATCAACGACCCATAGGGCAGGATGGAATGTTCGTTGCCGACCCGGCGACCGACGCCGCAGGTGCCGACCATCACCATCGGCAAGGGATGTTGGCTGCCGTGAACGAAGTAGTATTGGCCGGTCTGAATGAAAGCTTCTGACGCGGCGTAGTAGGAAAACCCGGCGTACATGTAGTCCACGATGGGGCGCAGACCCTCCTGGGCGGCGCCCATCGCGCAGCCGGTCATCGCCGGCTCGGCGATCGGCGTATCCAGCACGCGGTCCTCGCCAAATTCTTCCGCCAGGCCTTTGGTGTGCGGGAAGGTCGGCGCCTGGATGCTGGTGCCGAACATGACGACGCGATCGTCGCGCCGCATCTCTTCCTGGTAGGCTTCGCGAATAGCCTCGCACAGCGACAGCTCACGGACCGCCGGCTGCGGCGCTCCGCCGGGCGCGGCGTTCTTACGGGACAGCTCCTGTACGCGGCTCATCTTGGTCACTTCCCCGTCTTCACGCGTAAACAGCGGCGCTGAGTTCTTCGATCGAAGGCATCGCCTTGGGCAGGGCCTCGCAATAGGCTTCGATGTCGTCGGCTTCCGAATTGGCTTCGTCGCGCATCGCGGTCACCGCCTCGGCGGTCAGCAAGCCGGCGTCGATGAGCTTGGCCGCGGCGAGCTTTTCCGGGTCGCGCGCCTCGCGCCACTGGCGCATGACCTCGGGGTCGCGCGGTGTGACGCCCTCGTAGTTCACGCCGCCGACGCTGTGCTCTTGCGAGCGCAGCGTCTTGCACTCGATGAAGATCGGCCCGTTTCCGCCGCGGACGTGGTCGAGCGCCAGACGGGCGGCCTCGGCGCAGGCGAAGACGTCCTGACCGTCGACGATATGCGACGGGATGCCGAAACCCGCCGCCAGGCTGCTGATGTCGGGCCCGGGGAACAGGTTTTTCATGTTGCTGTGCTGGGCCATGCCGTTGGCTTCGCACCAGAAGATGACCGGCAAACGCCAGTTGGCGCTCATCATCAAGGCTTCGTGCGCGCGCCCCGATCCGTAAGACCCGTCGCCGGAGCAATTCATCACGACCTGCCCCAGGCCCTTGCGTCTCGCCGCGAAGCCGTAGCCGACGCTCGAGGGGAAGTTCGCGCCGATATTTCCCGACAGTCCGAAGATGTGATCATCGGGGAACGAGAAGTGGTAGCTGGAGCGGCCTTTGCAGCAGCCCGCCTCGCGACCGAGATGCTCGGCGACGTACATCTTTACGTCGACGCCCTTGCTCAGCATGTGCGCGAGGCCGTGGGCGCGGTAATGCGGCCACATCACGTCGGTCTTGGCGAGAAAGAAGCCGGCCGCCACCCCGGGGGCGAGGGCGATGCCGCCTTCGTGATAGAAGCCGACCATTCGTCCGGCGCGGATGACCCGCATCATCATGCGATCCAGCGCCATCGACCGCACGAGGGTGCGAAACAATCCTATGCGCTCTTGGTCTGAGAGGGGCATGTCGTCTGTCCGTTAAGGCAGGGGCCGCAATCGGGCCTCCGAGGCCAACGATCCAGGTAATCGGTACCAATCCATCCCAATCGAGTCAAACCCTTCGGGAGCCGGCGCTGGGGACTGGCCTATAGCCAAAAAATACGTTAGAACAAATACTTAATGAAAGGCGGTGGGAGTTCTTTGGGGCGAGCGTCGGCGCGGAAAGAGCGCATCGTGCACGAACGGGCCGACCCAATTTTGCCTGATTGGTATAACCAAATTGGGCGGATCGGGCCCAGGCGCCGGCGAAATTTACGCTCGCGTATCGCCTTCGGCGCCGAGCGTCGATGCGGCGCGGACTTTTCCATGGAGACCTCGGGGCGGTCGCATGAGGTGACCCGCACTCCGATGCGGCTCACGAAATGGGTCA
>JBQCFB010000525.1:0-4695 GCA_051959715.1 Pseudolabrys sp. | reverse complement strand
AGACGCTCTTCCGCGATCGGCGCCGCGCGCTGCGCGAACAGGGCCTCGAGCAGGCCGTCCTTCGAGCCGAAATGGTAGGCGATCGATGCGAGGTTGACCTTCGCGTCCGCGGAAATGGCGCGCAGGCCGACACCGGACATGCCGTGCTCGGCGAACAGACGCTCGGCGACCTCGAGGATACGCTCGCGCACCGGCGCCGCCGCAGACGCGCGCGACGGCGTACTCTTCGCCCGCGCTTTCACCATGTCGAGAACGCTCGCACGCTTGACT
This sequence comes from Pseudolabrys sp., assembly GCA_051959715.1. Lineage (GTDB taxonomy): Bacteria > Pseudomonadota > Alphaproteobacteria > Rhizobiales > Xanthobacteraceae > Pseudolabrys. The sequence continues at coordinate 4,425 of JBQCFB010000525.1, read as the reverse complement.
CGTCTCCGGCCTTCGGCGCAGATGTAAACAGTCGTTTGTTTATCAAGTCAACCGCGTTACCTCGTCCATGGCCCCCACGAAAAAGACCATTCTCACCGTCGCCGTCACCGGCAACCTCACCACGGTACAGCAGAACCCCGCACTGCCCTGCACTCCGGAGCAGATCGCCAACGCCGCGCTCGAGTCGGCGAAGATCGGCGCGGCGATCGCGCACATCCATGTGCGGCATCCCGATGGACGCCCGAGTACCGAACTCTCCCATTACCGCGAGGTGGTCGAGCGCATCCGCGACAAGAATTCCGAGTTGATCATCAACCTGACGACCGGCCCCGGAGGCCGCTTCGTGCCGAGCAAGGACGATCCGAGGATTGCCGGCCCCGGCACGTCGGCGATGCATCCCTTGAAGCGCGTCAAGCACATCGTCGAGCTCAAGCCCGACATCGCCACGCTCGACCTGAACACGATGTGGTCGGGCGCGGCTGCGGTGATCAACCCGCCCGAGAACGTCACGTTGATGGCGAACGAAATCCAGAAGGCCGGCTCGAAGCCTGAACTGGAGGTGTTCGACTCCGGCGACATCCAGCTCGCCCACGTCCTGCTCGAGCAGGGCGTCATCAAGCGCCCGCCGCTTTTCCAGATCGTCATGGGCGTGCGCTACGGCTTCGTCTCGACGGTCGAGACGCTGGTTTACGCCAAGTCGCTGTTGCCGCAGGATGCCGCCTGGGCCGCCTTCGCCATCGGCCGGTGGGAGTTTCCCATGCTCGCCACCGCCTGGCTGCTCGGCGGTCACATCCGCGTCGGCATGGAGGACAATGTCTATCTGAGCAAGGGCAAGCTGACGCCGAGCAACGCCGCCTTGTGCGAGAAGGCCGTGCGCATTCTCGACGACATTGGCGGCGAGCTCGCCACCGCCAAGGAGGCCCGGCAGATTCTCGGCCTTCGGACCTGATTTCAAAAGCAACGCAGACCGGGCCGCACGTGACGGTCCGGCGCAGGTGGAGGGAAAGTCCAATGAACAAGCTTCGTTTTCTGGCCGCCGCAGCGGCGGCCGGCTTCGCGCTCGGCCTGACGCCGGCCTTCGCCGCCGGCTACCCCGATCATCCGGTGAAGGTGGTCGTGCCGTTCGCGGCCGGCGGTCCGACCGACGTCATGGCGCGGCTGATCGCGCAGAAGATGTCGGAAGACCTGAAGCAGCAGTTCTATGTCGAGAACAGGCCCGGCGCCGGCGGCAATATCGGCATGGCGGAAGTCGCGCGCGCCAATCCGGACGGCTACACGCTGCTGGTCGCGAGCTCGAGCTACGTCGTCAATCCGAGCCTCTACGCCAAGGCGCCGTATGACCCATACAAGGATTTTGCGCCGATCACGCTCGCAGCCGCCTCGCCCAACATCCTGGTGGTGAATGCGAGCTTCCCGGCGAAGTCGGTCAAGGAACTGATCGACGTCCTCAAGAAAGAGCCGAACAAGTACTCGATCGCCAATCCTGGCATCGGCACCACGCCGCAGCTCGCCGCCGAGCTGTTCAAGCTCGAGCTCAAGCTCGAGGCGACCAGTGTGCCGTTCGGCGGCGCCGCGCCCGCCATCCAGTCGGCGATCGCCGGCCATACGCCGATCGCCTTCTCGGCCCTGCCGCCGACGTCGCCGCAGGTGAAGGCCGGCGCACTGCGCGGCCTCGCCGTCACTTCGGCGAAGCGCTCGGCCGCGCTGCCCGACGTACCGACGCTGGCCGAGGCCGGCATCAAGGCGCAGGAGTCCGAGACGATGCAGGGCATCTTCGCGCCCGCCAAGACGCCGAAGGAGATCGTCGACCTCCTGAACAAGGAGATCGTCAAGGTCATGGCGATGCAGGACGTCAAGGACAAGTGCGCGCAGCTCGGCTTCGATCCGGTCGGCGACACGCCGGAAGAATTCTCCGCCTACATCAAGAAAGAAGTCGACAAGTGGGGCAAGGTGATCAAGGACGCGAAGATCCCGCAGATCAAGTGAGGCCTTCCCTCTCCCCGTTTTTACGGGGAGAGGGTGGCGAGCGTCAGCGAGCCGGGTGAGGGGCTCGGCACGTAACGGCCCCTCACCCGCCCTCTCCCCGCTCCGCGGGGCGAGGGAAGAAGGCAACCATGCGCATCGTCGATATCCGCGAAACCGCGATCCCGCTGAAGTCGAAGCTCGCCAATTCGAGCTTCGATTTTTCCGAGATGACGACCTCTGTCGTCGCCGTCATCACCGACGTCGTGCGCGACGGCAAGCCGGTCTGCGGCTTCGCGTTCAACTCCACCGGCCGCTACGCCTGCGGCGCGCAGATGCGCGCGCGCTTCATCCCGCGCATTCTCGCCGCGCCGCCCGATGGCCTGCTGGACGCCAGCGGCGACAACCTCGATCCCGCGAAGATCCTCGCCGTGATGATGAAGCGCGAGAAGGCCGGCGCGCATTCGGAACGCTCGATCGCCATCGGCACGATCGAAGTCGCGCTCTGGGACGCGGTCGCCAAGATCGCCGGCAAGCCGCTCCACGCGGTGCTCGCGGACCGGTTCAGCGGCGGCCGCGTGCCGGATCGCGTGTTCTGCTATGTCGGCGGCGGCTGGTACTGGCCCGGCCAGACCATCGCGGATTTACAGGACGAGATGCGCCGTCATCTCGATGCCGGATACACGATGGTGAAGATGAAGGTCGGCGGCCTATCGCTCGACGAGGACCTGCGCCGGCTCGAAGCGGTGCTCGCCGTCGTCGGCGCAGGCGAACGTCTCGCGGTCGATGCCAACGCCAGGTTCGATCGCGCCGAGGCGCTGCGCTACGCGAACGCGCTGGCGCCGTTCAAGCTGCGCTGGTTCGAGGAGCCGTGCGACCCGCTCGACTTCGCGCTGTTCGCCGAGCTCGCGTCCGTCTATGCATCGCCGCTCGCGACCGGCGAGAATCTCTATTCGACGCAGGACGTACAGAACCTGGTGCGCTTCGGCGGCTGGCGCGCGACACAGGACATTATCCAGGTCGACCCGCCGCAGGCTTACGGCATCACCGAATATGCGCGCCTGGTGGCGATGCTGGAGCGCGAAGGCTGGCGGCGCACCGCCCTCCTCCCGCATGGCGGCAACCAGATGTCGCTTGCGATCGCGGCCGGCTTCGGCCTCGGCGGCTCGGAATCGTATCCGGGCGTGTTCGGCGATTTCGGCGGCTTCGCCGACGATGCGCGCGTCGAGAACGGCACGCTCCCGCTCTCCGACCGGCCGGGCATCGGCTTCGAGGGACAATCGGCGCTCTACCGCATCATGCGCGAACTCGCCGGCATCTAGCGGCGCACATCAGCCCTTGCTCGCGTCCCACCACGGGCAGACGCCGCGCATCGGCTGGTAATTCCCGTCGATCACCTGCAGCGGCGCGCGGTGACCGGTGGCTGCGGCCTGCAGCCTGATCTCGCGCGCCTCTTGCCGCTTTTCCGGCGTGAGCCACGAGCGGTCATGCCCCCACAGGCTCGGCCCATAGTCGCATTCGAACGGCTGCCATGTCTGCGGGTCGATCTCGCGGCCGCCCCAGCCATATTCGAACATGAAATTCGATGGCGAATGCGCGTAGAACGACGTCATCAGGTCGTTGGTGTGCCGTCCCAGCGTCACCGCGATCCTCTCCGGATCACCCTGCGCGATGTCGTAGCCTTGGCCGACATCGTCGAGCGAGAACAGTTCGACCATCAGATGGTGGATGCCGTTCTTGCCGGTCTCGACCATGGCCAGGCTGTGGTGACGCGGATTGATGTGAAAGAAATAGGCCTTGAACGGCCTGAGCGTGTAGTCGCTCAGCCGGAAGCCCAGCACGTCCTGATAGAACGGCATGGCGCGCTCGATGCTGTCGGTCGTCAGCACGACGTGGCCAAGGCCGAGCGGCCCGGTGCGGAAGCCCGAAATGCAGCGCGACGGCGAAAACGGCGCGTCGGCCAGCGCCGCGCCGTGGAACACTTCGAGCCGATTGCCCATCGGATCGTGGAAGGAGATGAGCTCCGTCACGCTGCGGCGGTCGGCGAGGCTGCGCGGCTCGCGCGTCACCGGAACGCCCTTGCCGTCGAGACGGGCGGCGTACTGGTCGAGGGCGCCGGCGTCCGCGACCTCCCAGCCGAAGAAGTTGCAGCCGTTGCGGCTGTCTCGGTCGACGAGGAGACGCTGCCTGCGGTCGTCCATGCGCAGCGACAGGCCGCTATTGCCGCGCTCGATCACCTGCATGCCGAGGAGGCCGGTAGCGAAGTCCGACCAGTCCTCGAGCTTTTCGGCGGCAATGCCGACATAACCCAGCGACTGAAGCTGCATCTGCGCGCTCTCCGTTTCCCCGACGAGGGACGATAGCAACATACCACGACGAGGACCTGGGGCAGACATATTCAGGCCGCCGACGCGTGCACTGGCTCTCATATCAGGCCCGTTGACCGCCCGAGCTGACGCGGGT
>JBQCFB010000524.1:0-5413 GCA_051959715.1 Pseudolabrys sp. | reverse complement strand
TTTTGGTGTGAGAGTTGTTTCCGGGGCGCGTCCGTTTGATTTCTTCACACCCCCCCTCTGGGGGTGAGTGGTCGTATTCCTCCCTAATTCGTATTAATCGGATTACGGCCACTTCAGTGCCGAACTCGGCTATAGCCGAGTTCGGGTGCGATCCGGGTGAGGGGCCTCTGAGCTACAGACGGTCCCTCGGCCTCTCACCCCGACCCTCTCCCCGTAAAAACGGGGAGAGGGAGCGCGCTCCGCTCGTGGCGCCTCAGAGGTTTGCATGACATCCGCCCCCCCGCGCATCGCCGGCCCGGTCGCTGATCCGAAATCGCCGCGCATCAAGCCGCCGCGCGGCGCGTGGGACACGCACGCGCACATCTTCGGGCCGTCCGACAAATTCCCGTACACGCCCGGGCGCGGCTACACGCCGCCCGACGCGCCGATCGAGATGTATCTGAAGCTGCTCGACACGCTCGGCTGCGATCACGGGCTGATCGTGCAGGGCAATGCGCATGGCTACGACAACCGCGTGCTGCTCGACGCGCTCGCGCGGTTTCCGCGCCGGCTGCGCGGCGTCGCCATCACCGACACGCGCATCGCGCCCGAAACTTTGCGCGACTGGCACAGGGTCGGCATGCGCGGCCTGCGATTTCATCTGTTCGCCAGCAGTCCGGGCTATGTGCGCGGCGTCGGCCTCGACGTGTTCGAGGTGTTCCGCAAGACGATGGCCGAGCTTGGCTGGGTGGCGCAGTTCTTCTGCGACGGCCGCATCCTCAAGGACTTCGCACCGGCCCTGCGCGACATTGCGTGCGACATGCCGGTGATCGTCGACCATTCCGGCATGGTCGACGCGGCGCGCGGTGTCGCCGACGAGAATTTCCAGGCACTGCTGAAGCTGGTCGGCGACGGCGTCGCGCATGTGAAGGTGTCGGCGGCCTATCGCGTGTCGAAGCTGTATCCGGATTACGACGACGCGCGCGCCCTGCACGAAGCCCTGCTGCGCGCCAATCCTGAGCGGCTGATGTGGGGCACCGACTGGCCGCATCCGTCGATCGACGCGGCGGTGATGCCGGACGACGGCCATCTCATGGACCTGTTCTACGCCTGGACGCCGGACGAGGGGATGCGGCGGACGATTCTGGTCGAGACGCCGGCGCGACTGTTCCTGCGTTGACGCTCCGCCGGCCGGCCCCGATGATGGCGGCTCACACGGAGACGCGACCGATGCTCGCTTTGCGCCCGAACTGCGAATGCTGCGACAAGGACCTGCCGCCGGACGCGGCCGACGCCATGATCTGCACCTTCGAGTGCACGTTCTGCCGCGACTGCGCCACGACGCGGCTTGCCGGGCGCTGCCCGAACTGCGGCGGCAACCTGGTGGCGCGGCCGATCCGGCCGGCCGACAAGCTCGCCAAATTTCCGGCTTCGACCCAGCGCGTGCTCAAGCCGCAGGGCTGCGGGAAGGCCGCCTGACGCGCAGCAGCGCCTTCGCCGCGCGCGTCGCCGCGTCGGCATAGCCGCGGTCGCCGTGTATCAGGATCAGGTTGGTCGCGCCTTCGAGCAGCAGCACGATCTCGCGCGCGGTCTCGGCCGGCTTGCCGACCTTCGATTTCGCCAGCATGTCGGCAAGCTGCGCCTCGATCAGTCCCTTGTGCCGCCGCGCTGCCGCGCGCGCCGGATGCCCGGGCAGGTCGGCGAGCTCCATGGCAAGCCGCGTAAAGCCCGAGCCGCTGAAGCGCGGCTTCGCTGACCACGCCGACAGGCCCGCGAACAGGCGCGTGACGATTTCGTCCGCGTCGCCGGCGAGCCGGTCGGCCCAGCCGCGGAACGTGTTCATCGCCAGTTCGTGCTGCGTGTCGAGCACCGCCGCGAGCAGCTCGTCCTTGCTGTCGAAATGATAATAGAGCGTGCGCTTCGTCACCTTCGCCGCTTCGGCGATCTCGTCGACGCCGACGCGGGCGAAGCCCTTGCGATAGAACTGCGCATAGGCGGCGTCGAGGATGCGCTGGCGCGTGGCGTCGGCCGATCTCGGCATGCGCCGAGCATATCGGGCCGTATGTATACCGACTAGTGAGTTTACATTCGGCCCGGCCGGCCCTCCGATCGCAGGGCAGCGAGAGGGAGGCCGGTCATGAATCGCCCCGTCGAGACGAGGATGCGCGTCGATCCGGGCGCGGCGCTCGCCGAGCTGGCGGCGCGCTTCGGCAACCGCATGGCGACGGCGCTTAGCGTGCGCGAGCAGCACGCGCACACCACGACATGGGTGCGCAATGAGCCGCCGGATGCGGTCCTGTATCCGCAATCGGCGGGCGACGTGCAGGACGCGGTGCGCATCTGCGCGCGCCACGGCGTGCCGGTGATCGCCTTCGGCACCGGCACTTCGTTCGAGGGCCACGTCAACGCGCCGTTCGGCGGCGTCTGCCTCGACATGAGGGACATGAACCGCGTTCTGGCCGTGCACGCCGAGGATTTCGACTGCGTCGTCGAGCCGGGCATCACGCGCAAGGCGCTCAACGAGCATCTGCGCGACCAGGGCCTGTTCTTCCCGGTCGATCCTGGCGCCGACGCGTCGCTCGGCGGAATGGCCTCGACCCGCGCCTCGGGCACGACGGCGGTGCGCTACGGCACGATGAAGGACAACGTGCTGTCGCTGGACGTCGTGCTGCCGGACGGCGAGCTCATCACCACGGCGCGCCGGGCGCGGAAATCGTCGGCCGGGTACGACCTGACGCGGCTGTTCGTCGGCGCCGAAGGCACGTTCGGCATCATCACCGGGCTGACCCTGAAGCTGCACGGCATTCCAGAAGAGACCGCCGCCGCCGTCTGCCGGTTTCCGTCAATCCAGGCCTGCTGCGACGCTGCGATCACCGCGATCCAGGCGGGCATTCCGATGGCGCGCGTCGAATTCCTCGACGAGGTGATGGTGCGCGTCGTCAATGCCGACTCGAAGATGTCGCTGCCCGAGCAGCCCATGCTGTTTCTGGAATTCCACGGCACGGCGGCCGGCGTCGCCGAGCAGTCCGAGCGCTTCGGCGAGATCGCGCACGCATTCGGCGGCGCCGGTTTCGAATGGTCGGCGCGGCCGGAGGACCGCACGCGCCTGTGGCACGCGCGGCATCACGTGTTCTGGGGCTGCAAATCGTATCGCGCCGGTGCGGGGGTCGCCGTATCCGACGTCTGCGTGCCGATCTCGCGGCTCGCCGAATGCGTCATGGAGACCAAGGCCGACATTGCGCGCTCGGGACTGATCGCGCCGATCGTCGGCCACGTCGGCGACGGCAACTTTCATGCCGCCGTGCTTGTGAAGATGGACGACGAGGAGGAGGTGCGCGGCGCGGAGGCGTTCCTCGAGCGCACCGCCGAGCGGGCACTGGCCATGGAGGGAACCTGCACCGGGGAGCACGGCATCGGCCAGGGCAAGAAGCATTTCATGGCCGGGGAATTCGGCGAGGCCGGCGTGGCGCTGATGCGGGCGCTCAAGCGCGCCGTCGATCCCGCCGACATCATGAATCCGGGCAAGATCGTGTGACCGGCGGCCGGGGCCGCCCGGCGCTCCTGACGCTCCCTACCCTTGGCCGGGGCGGGGGGCTATCAAAGGGGCATGCTCAAGGCCCCGATTCGCATCCTCGGCATCGATCCGGGGCTCCGCCGCACCGGCTGGGGCCTGATCGAGAGCGACGGCAACCGGCTGATCCACGTCGCCTGTGGCTCGGTCGAGACCAGCGAGCGCGCGACCCTCGGCGAGCGGCTGGTGGCGATCCATGACGGGCTGATCCGCATCATCGAGAACTACGCGCCGCACGAGGCGGCGGTCGAGCAGACCTTCGTCAACGCCAACGGCGCCTCGACGCTGAAGCTCGGCCAGGCGCGCGGCGTCGCCATGCTGGCGCCGGCGCGGGCGGGACTTGCGGTTTCGGAATACGCGCCGAACCTGATCAAGAAGACGGTGGTCGGCGCCGGACACGCCGACAAGGCGCAGATCCGGCTGATGATCGGCGTGCTGCTGCCCAAGGCCGCGCCGCAGTCCGACGACGCGGCGGACGCGCTCGCCATCGCCGTGTGCCATGCGCACCACCGCGCCAGCATCGTGATGGCGGCGAAATTGAAAGTGGCCGCGCGATGAACGGAGCAGCATCATGACGACGACCGCGCTCGTCATCTTCGCCGGCGCGCTGCTGGTGGCGGCGGCTTCGCCCGGCCCCGGCATCCTCGCGCTCATCGCACGCGTGCTCAGCGTCGGCTTCGCCAATGCCGTGCCGTTCGCGATCGGGCTCGCCCTCGGCGACCTGGTCTGGCTCGCCGCCGCGGTGCTCGGCCTCGCCGTGCTGGCGCATACGCTGTCCGGCGCCTTCGTCGCGATCAAGTTCGCCGGCGCCGCCTATCTCCTCTATCTCGCATACCGCATGTGGACCGCGCCGGTGGATCCCGGGACCGTCGAGGCCGCGCCGCAGCGGCGCGGCGGCCTGTTTTTCGCCGGCCTGTCGGTGACGCTCGGCAACCCGAAGGTGGTGGCGTTCTACGTCGCGCTGCTGCCGAGCCTGATCGATCTCACCCATGTCGGCGTCGTCGGCTATCTCGAACTCGCCGTGCTGTGCCTCGCGGTGCTGACTTTGGTGCTCGGCGCCTATGCGCTCGCCGCGGCGCGCGCCCGCGCGCTGTTCAGGAGCCGCCGCGCCATCCGCGTGTTCAACCGCACCGGCAGCGCACTGATGGCTGGCGCCGCGGTGGCCGTGGCGACGAAGTAGGGCGATGCGATGATCGGCAAGCTCAAGGGCGTCATCGACAGCTACGGCGAGGACAACATCATCCTCGACGTCGGCGGCGTCGGCTATCTCGTGCACTGCTCGGCGCGCACGCTTCAATCGCTGCCGGCGCCGGGCGAGGCCGCGACCCTGTCAATCGAGACTTATGTGCGCGAGGACCAGATCAAATTGTTCGGCTTCGCGAGCGATGCCGAGCGCGAATGGTTCCGCATCCTCCAGACGGTGCAGGGCGTTGGCGCCAAGGTGGCGCTCGCCGTGCTCGGCACGCTCAGGCCCAACGAGCTTGCGACGGCGATCGCCACGCGCGACAAGGCGATGGTGGCGCGCACGCCGGGCGTCGGGCCGAAGGTGGCCGAGCGCATCGTCACGGAACTCAAGGACAAGGCGCCGGCCTTCGCCGACGTCGATCCGTCGGTGGTGCATCTCGCCGGTGCGCTCGACGAGAAGCGCGCGCCGAAGCCGATCGCCGACGCGGTGTCGGCGCTGGTCAATCTCGGCTACGGCCAGCCCCAGGCGGCCGCCGCGATCGCCGCCGCCGCGCGCAATGCCGGCGACGGCGCCGACACGGCGACGCTGATCCGGCAGGGGCTGAAGGAACTGGCGAAGACATGAGTTGCGTATGAAGCTCGATGCGAAGGACCAGGAATTGATCGACGCCGCGACCA
>JBQCFB010000523.1:0-3192 GCA_051959715.1 Pseudolabrys sp. | reverse complement strand
ATGGAGCGCGTGGAGCACACGCACGACCATGGCCACTGCCATCACCACGAGCACTGACCGCAATGTTCCAGTACGACTTCATGATCAACGCCTTCGCCGCCGCCGGCATCGTCGCGGCGGTGTCGGGCGTCGTCGGCTTCTTCCTGGTGATGCGCGGGCAAACCTTCGCCGGCCACGCGCTGTCACACATCGGCTTCGCGGGCGCGACCGGCGCCGGCCTCATCGGCATCGGCGCGCTGTGGGGACTGGTCGGCTTCACCGTCGCCGGCGGCGTCGTGATGGGACTGTTGAGCGACCGGATCGCCAACCGCGACGTCGCCATCGGCGTGGTGCTGGCGCTGGCGCTGGGCTTCGGCCTCCTGTTCCTGCACTACCATACGAGCTTCGCCACGCAGGCAACCGCGCTGCTGTTCGGCAACGTGCTCGCGGTCGACCGCGGCACCATCGCGACGCTCGCTGCGCTGGCCGCGATCACGCTCGCGGGGCTCGCCGCGATCATGCGGCCTTTGGTGTTCATGAGCCTCCAGCCGGAGCTTGCCGAGGCGCGCGGCGTGCCGCTGCGCTTCGTGTCGACTGCGTTTCTCGCCATCGTCGCCCTGGCGGTCTCGCAATGCGCGCAGATCGTCGGCGTGCTGCTCGTTTTCACGCTGATGGTCGGGCCGCCGGCGGCGGCGCAGCGGCTGGCAACGGGCTTGTGGAGCGGGCTTGCGCTATCGGCGGCGCTGGCGCTGGCCGAGGCCTGGGCGGGGATCGCGCTCGCCTTTCACACGGACTGGCCGGTGAGCTTCTGTATCGCCGCGCTCAGCGCGCTCGGCTATTTCGCGGCATTGGGCGCGAGCGACGTCCGCTCGCGCACATTCGTCGAGGATTGACGGGCCGGAGCCTTAGCCGACCGTCTCGGTCAGCATCAGCGGCTGCACCGTCGCCTCACCCTTCACGCGTTCGGCCGACGGCGCGTCGACCGGACGATCGAGGCGGCGGGCAACGCCCTCGAACTGCGCGTTCTGCTCGATCGAGAGCGAACGGTTGTAGATCTCGCCATCGACGACGGCGGTGGCGTGCAGCTTCACGGTGTTGCCGTGGATCGTGCCCTTGAACTCGCCCTTGATGACGGTGTCCTGCGCGACGATCTTGCCTTCGACCTTCGCGCCTTCGCAGACCGTGAGCTGCGCCGTGTGGATCTCGCCGGTGACGCGGCCGTGGATCTGAAGCGCGCCGGCGCAAGTGACGTTGCCGGTAATCATCATGCCCGGGCCGAAGACCGAGACGACATCGTTCTCCCGTGGCACGGCGGCAGGCGCCTCGAACCTTACGTCGGACTTCTCGGCGGGCTTCACCACGCCCTTGGGCTGGGAAAAGTAGTTCACGCTGGCCTCCTCGCGGACACTGATTGTTCTTGCGAACTTTTGGCAAACGGCCGGCGGAGCGCGCCGCTGCCCCCCGACAGCTGATCACGGCGCCGATCATTCCACTTTCATTCAAAAGCGCAAAGCAAAAAGCGCCGATATCGATAACGCCGTCTCGGGCGGAACCGGCCCGGCGTAAATTAACTAACGGGGCAAACCAAACCTGCTGGTTTGGGCTTGAATCGCGTCTGCACTGCGGCTTTAACCTTGCCTGCCATGGACGACGCAACGATCAGCACAGCCGTCAACCACTTCCTGAAAAGCGTGAGCGTCAACGCGCAGCGCGAGATCGAACGGGCGGTCCGCAAGGCGGTCGCCTCCGGGGCGGTGCGTGAGGGCGAGACGCTGACGGTCGGCGTGACGCTCGGCAACGAGAAGCTCGACCTCGACATCACGATCTTCAACAAGATCGAACTGTGAATGCCTGAGGCGGCTCCTGCCGCTTTGCAGCCTTAAAGCCCGTTATTCTCCGTTCGTTCGCTTACGGAACCGTCGCAGGCCCGTGAGGGAACCGTAGGTCGCGCCCGGGCTTTCCCCTCCGCACACGCCATTCGACATTCATGGAGGCAACGATGAAGAGCGGCATTCTGGTTGCGGCGGCTGCCGCGGCGGGCCTGATGGCCACGACGGCCATGGCTTCGGCGCACGAAACCCGGATGGGCGACGCGGCGCTCGGGGCGACGGCAGGCATGCTAGTGGCGGGACCGGTCGGCCTGGTGGCTGGCGGCGCCATCGGCTACACGGCTGGACCCCATATTTCGCACCATATTTTCCACGGTCACCGCCATTACCGGCACTATCGCCGACACTATGATCGCGATTATCGTTGATCGCGCAGACTGAATCGCCGATCTCGGAGGCCGAAGCCGCGCGACTTCGGCCTCTATCCTTGTCGCTCTCGCGCCGACGGAAATCGCTCATGAAGCTCCGCGCCGCGACTGCCGCACTTCTTCTCGCTTACCTCGCGTCCGGCACCTCGGCCGCCTTCGCCCAGGGCTCACCCGGCATCCAGCCCAAGGTCGTCGAGCCGCAAAAGCCCGGCAAGAAGGCCAAGAACGACATGGGCGGAACCGAAGAAGAGCAAAACGCCTGCTACAAGGACGCCGCCAAGTTCTGTAGCGACGCCATCCCCGACACCTTCAAGACGCTCGACTGCCTAAAGGAGCACCGCAAGCGTCTCAGCCCGGCCTGCCAGCCGGTGCTCACCGATACCGGGCAGTCAGCCGCCTGAATCGACACGGCCGGGGAAAACGCCGGCCGTTTTGCTTTTCTGGTTGTCGCCTACTCCGCCGGCACGGCCGCCTTCGGCAGCCGCTTGTTGCGGCGCCGCGTCCGCCACGCCTCCCGCCGCGCGGCGAGATTGGCGATGCCCATAAGCGCCGCCGGCGTGACGATGAGCGTCAGCACGGTGGCGAAGCCAAGACCGAACACGATCGCCGTCGACAGGCTGATCCACCACTGCGTCGCCGGCGCGCCGTGCGTGATCTCGCGGCTGATGAAGTCGAGATTGATGCCGAAGGCGATCGGCAGCACGCCGAGGATCGCAGTCACCGCCGTGAGCACCACCGGCCGCGCGCGCTCGCGGCAAGTCTCGATGATCGCGTCGTAGGCGGCGACGCCCTCGCGTCTCAACCGGTCGTACGTGTCGATCAGCACGATGTTGTTGTTCACGATGACGCCGGCATTGGCGATGATGCCGATGCCGGTCATGACGACGCCGAAGGGCTGGCCCATGATCATGAGGCCGAGCAGCACGCCGATGGTCGACAACAGCACCGCGGAGAGC
>JBQCFB010000522.1:0-4815 GCA_051959715.1 Pseudolabrys sp. | reverse complement strand
CTTGCCGGCCGAGCCGAACTTCTTGATGTCGGACACGATCGTCTGCCAGTCGGAATGTCCGAACGGCGTGTAGTTGATCATGATGTCTTCATCCTTGACGCCCTTCGACTTCAGATAGGCCTCGAGGATCTTGTTGGTGGTCCGCGGATAGACATAGTCGGTGCCGGCAAGCACCCAGCGCTTCACAGAGCCGCCGTCCTTCGACATCAGGTAGTCGACGGCGGGGATCGCCTGCTGGTTAGGCGCGGCGCCCGTGTAGAACACGTTGCGCTCGGACTCCTCGCCCTCGTACTGCACCGGATAGAACAGGATCGAGTTCAATTCCTTGAACACCGGCAGCACCGACTTGCGCGACACCGAGGTCCAGCAGCCGAACACGACGGCGACCTTGTCCTTGGCGATCAGTTCGCGCGCCTTCTCGGCGAACAGCGGCCAGTTCGAGGCCGGATCGACGACGACCGGCTCGAGCTTCTTCCCGAGCAGACCGCCCTTCTTGTTCTGCTCGTCGATGAGGAAGAGCATCGTGTCCTTCAGCGTCGTTTCGCTGATGGCCATCGTGCCGGAGAGCGAATGCAGGATGCCGACCTTGATGGTGTCCTCGGCGCGCGCGCTGCCCGAGAAGGCGCCGGAGCCGAGCAGTGCAAGTCCCGCCGCGGCGGCGAGCCACTGGCGGCGGTTCGGCCGACTGGCGGCCGTCAGAACTGATGTGAACATGGGTGAGACCCTCTGGTGAAGACGAGCCCTTCGCCCCGGCGGCGTCCGGCTCAGAGGGTTTCGCAAGGCCTGTGCCAAGCCCGGCGAGGGTCTCCAACAAATTGACTCGCAACGGCTTTCGCCGGAGAGCGTGCAGTTGCCGCGTTTTTATGCAGGCACGCGTGATTAAATTTGAGGCGGCACGCCTGATTACAATTCAGGCAGCACAGGATACCGACACCGATGGCAGGTTGTGGAGACGCGCATCATCGCCCGCGTTCTTTGATCGGCGCTGGCCCCGTCCCGCCTCGAGACGGGAAAGGACCGATAGCTGGCAATGGCTACACATTCCTATATAGGATCGTTGTCAATACACCATTTCCGACGAAGGCGTTTGGCGGTCAGGGTGCGCGCACCGCTATAATGCCGCCAGGCCGGTGATGCGACGCCGCAACGCTCCGAACCGGCGGCTGGGGAAGACGGAATGCGATTGTCCCGCTGCGCCCATAGTGTTGCCGCCGTCCTGGCGTGCGCGGCAGCGCTTCACATTCAGCCGTCGCTGGCGGACGGCATCGGCAAGGCGACCTTCCAGAAGATCGACCTGAGCGACACCAAGAACGATCTTTCGTACCTGTCCTACTATGCCTATTCCGAAGTGCAGCCGGAGACCAAGCCGGCGGACACCGTTCTCGACGCCCTCAGGAGCACGCCGCAAGGCACGCCGATCGAGGAGATCCGGCGGATATCGGGCCTGCTGCGGCTCGACTTCACCTTCATGAAGGCCGTCGCGAAGATCGAGTCCGGTTTCGACCCCAAGCAGCGCACAGGATCGTATATCGGGCTGTTCCAGCTCAGTGACAAAGAGTTCGCGATGTACGGGTCCGGCGACATTCTCAATCCCCGCGACAATACCGTCGCGGCGGCGATCAAGTTCACCACCGAAGCAGCCATGTTCGAGATGTTCACGCGCAAGACGCCGACCTTGAGCGACGTCTATCTCGTTCACCAGCAGGGGGTCGACGGCGCGGCCGAGCATGTGAGCCACCCGCACCGCCTTGCCTGGCAATCCATGTGCGCGACCGACGAAGGCAAGGAGAAGGGCGAGAAGTGGTGCAAGCGCGCCATCTGGGGCAACACGCTTCCCGCCATCAAGCGCATCTGGAAGAACGTCAACAAGGTGAGCTCGGGCGCCTTCGTCGCCATGTGGAAGAACCGCGTGGCCGAATTCTACGCGCGGTATTCCGAATCCGCAGCGAACTGAGCGACGTCCGCCGTGTGATTACCACCGGCTCCACGGCACGCGATAATAATAATTGCCGCGCCGGGGTGAGCTGTTCCAGCCGCGTTCGTAGAACAGGAAATTGCGGTCGCTCCGCAGGTCGTCGTCGACATAATTCGGTTCGGTGCTGGGCTGGCGCGTGATGAAGCCGCCCTGCGGCTGATCGCTCAGAACCGCCACGAATTCCGTGCGGTAGTTCGTCTCGGCGCTCAGCGGCTCGTCGGAGATGACGATCGAGGATCGCGGGGACGCCGTCGGCGCGATCCGGTCGAGAACCTCCTGCGGGATCGTTATGCGGTCGAGCGCATCCTTGGCGTCATCGCCGCTGTTGATCGTGACGACCGACCAGCGCAAGCCCGCATCGGTGCGCGCCATCGCCGTGAACACATGCGTGCCGATCGGCTTGTCGGGATCGCGGATCGTGACCGGCACCTCGATCGACGAGTCGAACACCTCGCCGCCGTCCGGCCAGCGCTTGTGCGTGTTGCGCCTGACGTAGAGCTTCTGCGTCGCGCGGCTGATGTAGATCGAGACCGGCCCGAGCGCGAGCTTGGCGTCGGTCGCCGCCTTGGCGGTGGCCGCCTTCCTTGTCTCGGCCGCCTTGAGCGCATCCTTGGCGGCAGCGTCGGCATCGCGGTCCGATTGTGCTTCAGCCGTCGCGGCGTCGAGCTGCGCCGCCGCTTCCGCGGCTTTTGTCGAGGCCTTCTGCCGACGCTCCTCGGCCCGCGCTTTGGCCTGGTCGGTCTTCGCGGCGGCGAGCGTCCTCTCGGCCGATGCGAGCTCGGCGTCGGCGCGCGACTTGTGCGACTTCAGCTTGCGCAGCGATGCGACGAGCGATTTCGCCTCTTGCTTCCTGCGGACGGCGTCCTTCTTGGCGTCGTCGGCCGCCTTCTTCGCCTCATCGGCCTCGCGAACGAGCGTCTCGGCGCGCGCCGGCGCCGCGGCGAGGGCCTCCGCATTCGGCTTCAGCAAAGCCGGATGAGAAATCTCGACTGGCGCGGCGTCGTTCGGCGAGATGATCACCCGCATCCCGATCCACGTCCTGTCGTACAGCTTCTCGGCAAATCCGTACGGCATCCGGATGCAGCCGTGCGAGGCCGCATAGCCTGGCAGCGGCCCGCCGTGCAGCGCGATGCCGTTCCAGGTGATGCGCTGCATGTGCGGCATCCAGGCATCGTCGTACATCGTCGAGTGGTGGTCTCGTTCCTTCTCGATGACGGCGAAAACGCCGGCGGGCGTTTCGCGTCCCGAGACGCCCGTCGACACCGGCGCGCGCAGGATCCAGCCGTCGGCGTCGTAGAAGGTGACCAGCTGACTCTTGATGGACACGATCGCCATGATCGGCTCGCCGGCGGCGCGCGGGGCCGTCTCTTCGGCGGGCATTGCGCGACGGGCCTGTGCCGCCAGGCCGTCAGTGGTCAGGGCTGCAAGCGCCGCGAGCGCGGCGACGCCCACGAGACCCGCAGTCCAGCACCGCATTGCCGTGGTGGATCGCGCCGCCACCTGTCGTGTGAGCATCCCGTGCCCCGGTCGCCATGCCTGCCCGGACCGTCCGGCCCGATTTCGATTTGCAGCCTAGCGCCGCCTGACCGCGCAAAACAACACGCGCGCGAGCAATGACTGCAAAATCGACCGGCGGCCGCCGGGCGCCGGTATGATCTTCCATATGGCCGAAGGCGCGCCGGCACTTTGAACCTGCACGAACGGGCGGGCGACCCATTGGTGCAACTCATGCATCAGGAGAGCGCCATGACCCGGATTATCGGTATCGCTTCCCTCGCTCTGGCCAGCGCCATCGTCCTCTCGGCCGCCTCGTCTGCAATGGCCCGCGGCGCCGGGCACGTCGCCGGCCCCCAGCACAACAACGGAGCCGTCTCTTCGAGCGGCGGCGGCACAGCGGTCGCGGCCAAGTCGGTCAATCTTGGCGGCCTCGGCAAGTTCGTCCTGAGCAACGCGATCAAGGGCGGCAAGCTCGTGGGCGGCTCGCTCGGGAGCCTCGGCGGAGCCATGGCCGGCCCAGGAAAGTGCCCCGGCGGATCGTGCCGACCCCAGCTCTAACGCCGCGACGGCGGCCGGCGCTGCCTTACAGCCCCATGCCGCCGTCGACGAGATGCGGCTGGCCGGTGATGTAGCTCGACTCGTCCGAGGCGAGGAACAGCGCGAGGTTCGCGACTTCCTGCGCGGTGCCGAGGCGGCCGATCGGCTGGCGCGCGACGAAATCGGCATAGGCCTTGTCGCGGCTCTGCCCCGTCGCCTTGGCGTTGGCGTCGACGCGCTCGTCCAGCGACGGCGACTGGATGGTGCCGGGGCAGATGCAGTTGCAGCGGATGCCCTCGCGGATGAAGTCGGCGGCGATCGCCTTGGTCAGTCCGATGACCGCAGCCTTAGTCGCGCCATAGGCGTAGCGCATCGGCACGCCGCGGATCGACGACACGATCGAGGAGATATTGACGATCGAGCCGCCGCCGTTCTTCAGCATCGCCGGCAGGAAGGCCGAGAGCGTGCGGTGCATCGACTTGACGTTGAGGTCGAAGGAGAAGTCCCAGTCCTGCTCCGAGCAGTCGAGGATGCTGCCCTGGTGCACGTAGCCGGCGCAGTTCACCAGGAGGTGCGGCGCGCCGTACGTCTCGATCACCTTCTTGGCCATGGCGTTGACGGCGTCGGTCGACCGCGCGTCGAGCGCGAACGTCTTGTCAATCTTCAGCGCCTTGAGCTTGGCGGCATCGAGATCGGTGGCGACGACATCGGCGCCTTCAGCGATGAAGGTCGCGGCGATCGCCGCGCCGATGCCCTGCCCCGCCGCGGTAATGAAGGCGCGCTTGCCGCTCAGACGTCCGGTCATT
>JBQCFB010000521.1:0-2970 GCA_051959715.1 Pseudolabrys sp. | reverse complement strand
CTTGCCGGAGCCGGTGCCGCCGGAGACCAGGCAGTTGACGCGAGAGCGGCCGATGATGCTGAGGATCTCCGCACCCTGCGCTGTGATCGAGCCGAACTTGACCAGCTGGTCGAGCGTCAGCTTGTCCTTCTTGAACTTGCGGATGGTGAGCGCGGGCCCGTCAATCGCCAGCGGCGGCACGATGGCGTTGACGCGCGAGCCGTCCGGCAAGCGCGCGTCGCAGATCGGCGAGGCTTCGTCGACGCGGCGGCCGATCTGGCTGACGATGCGCTGGCAGATGTTGAGGAGCTGCTGGTTGTCCCGGAACCGGATGCCGGTGCGCTGGATCTTGCCGGCCACTTCGATGTAGACCGTGCCGGAGCCGTTCACCATGATGTCGGCGATGTCGTCGCGCGCGAGCAGCGGCTCGAGCGGACCGAAGCCGAGAACGTCGTTGCAGATATCGTCGAGCAGCTCTTCCTGCTCCGAGATCGACATCACGATGTTCTTGATCGCGATGATCTCGTTGACGATGTCGCGGATTTCCTCGCGCGCGGAATCGGCGTCGAGGCGCGCGAGCTGCGACAGGTCGATCGCCTCGATCAGGGCGCCGAAGATCGTCGACTTGGTCTCGTAATAGGCCTCCGAGCGGCGCGTATCGATGGCGTTCGGCACCATCTGCACGGAGGCGGGATTGCGCGTCGGCGTGGGCGCCGAGACGAGCGGCGCGCCGAGGCCGGCGGAAGGGAAGGGCGTGCGCCCGGTCGCGACCGGAGGCTCGGGCGCGCTCGCCGGCGCGACCGACGGCGCCTCGTGCTGCGGCAAAGGCTGCGCGGCGGCGGGCGCCGCCACCGCGTGGGACGCCGGCGCTGCCGGTGCGCGAGTATCGCTTCGCTTGCCGAACACGTCAGTCCTGCTCCGAACCTAGATTCACGCAGACTTCTTTCGCAGCTTCGCCAAGAGCGGCGTCAGGAGGCTCGAGCGGGCCCGCTTGGCTTCGGCGCGGCCGGTCAGCACCTGGGCGAGCTGACGCAGCATCTCCGCCGTTTTGTGGCTGGCCGACACCTCGGCGATCATCTGGCCGTTATTGGCGGCGGTGCCGAACAGTTGCGGCTCGAACGGGATCGAGGCCAGCGGCTGGTCTTCGAGGGCCTTGGCGAAGTCGGCCGGGGTGATCTCCGGACGCTTCGGCACGCCGACCTGGTTGAGGCAGTAATAGGGATGGCGGTCGTTCGGCCGCGCGACGCGCAAGAGATCGACCATGTTCTTGGCGTTGCGCAGGTTGGCGAGGTCGGGCGCGGCGACGATCAGGATGTCGTCGGCGCCGACCAGCAGGCGGCGGGTCCAGCCGCTCCACACATGCGGCACGTCGAGGACGATGCACGGCACCGAGTTGCGCAGGGTGTCGATGATGGCGTCGAAGGCCTCGGCGCCGAAGTCGTAGACGCGGTCGAGCGTCGCGGGCGCGGCGAGCAGGCTCAGGTGATCGGTGCACTTCGACAGCAGCCGGTCGACGAAGCCGCCGTCGATGCGGTCCGGCGAGAACACCGCATCGGCGATGCCCTGCGGCGGGTCCTGGTTGTAGTCGAGGCCGGCGGTGCCGAACGGCAGGTCGAGGTCGGCGACGACCGAATCGACGCCGAAGTCGCCGCCGATCGCATAGGCGATGTTGTGCGCGATGGTGGAGGCGCCGACGCCGCCCTTGGCGCCGACCACGGCGACGATACGGCCGACCGGCTTGGCATCCGGCGCCGAATAGAGCCCGCAGATCGAGCGCACGACGTCGAGCGTGCCGACCGGCGAAATCATGTAATCGGAGACGCCGCGGCGGGTGAGCTCGCGATAGAGCGTGACGTCGTTGATGCGGCCGATGACGACGACGCGCGTGCCGGCGTCACAGACCTCCGCGAGCTGGTCGAGACCGCCGAGGATCTCTTCGGCGCGCGTATCGGCCTCGATGACGATGACGTTCGGCGTCGCCGAGGCGCGATAGGCCTCGATGGCCGCGGCGATGCCGCCCATCTGGATTTTGACGTGCGCTTTGGCCAGCCGGCGGTCCTCGCCGGCCGCCTGCACGGCGGCGGCGGTCTCCACCGTCTCGCAGAAGGCCTGCACCGACACACGCGGCGCCGGCGCGATATGTTCGTCGGCCGCGGGCGGCTCCGCGGCGGCGGGCTGGCCCAGCTCTTCGGCGACGGCGGTCTGATATGCGTTTCTGATCATTTTCCGAGATCGCTGATCTTGCCCTTGTCGTAATCCGGATAGGCGCCTGACGGACTGGCGCCCGTGCGCCATTTCTCGATCGCGACCGAGCGGCGCGGCTGATAGGCCGAGGCCTCACCGCGCGGCTGCACCAGGTCGGCAGGATTGGCGACCATGGCCGCGAGATTGCGCTGCGTGGCGCAGCCGAGGTTCCAGTACGGATTGTTGCTGAAGTCGTCGCCGTCGGCCGAAGGGCCGAGGTCCTTCGGCCACACGCCGCAGGGACCGGCTTCGGCCATCAATTTGGAATAGCGCAGCTTGATGCTCGCCAGAGCGGCCACGCCCGGCCGGTAGCCGCGGACATAGACGGCCTTGGCCGGCACGCCGGAGGCGGCGAGGATCGAGTGCACCTCGCGCATCGAATCGGCGGCGGCGCGCGCCGAGGCGCCGGCCTGCGGCACGTCGATGATCACGCCGCTCGTGCCTTCGTGCCGCCATTGCTGGGCGAAGGAGAGCACGTCGGCGCGCTGCGCGGGCGTCAGACCGCCGCGATTGCGGCCGACGAAGATCTCGACCGTACGATCGCCCTCGCGCAGCGTGATCGGATGCCGCTCGCGATAGTCGGTCGGGTACGACGCCTGCGCCGTGGCCGTATGCTGATTGCAACCCGCGAGCAGCGCGGCGGCCGTGGCGAGCGCCGCGACCCTGGCCGCGCCTCGTCCGACGAGCGTCTGTCCATTCCGTGTCATACGTGACCGTCTCCGCCGCTCAATCGAGGATGAAACCGAC
>JBQCFB010000520.1:0-4146 GCA_051959715.1 Pseudolabrys sp. | reverse complement strand
GGCGAAGAGGCCGTAGAGAAATGCAAGCGCGCGCGCCATGTCGGACCGTCCCGGCAGGTGTGGCCAAGACGGGCGAAGCACCAGGATGGCTTCGCCCGCCTTGGGGGGAAGCCCGCGAGGAGGGTAGGAAGGAGGGGATCTCGCGGACCGGGCGGGGGTCTATGCGAGATATCGCGCCGTCTCTTGGACGACAGTGACACGCATTAGGGCGAGAGCGCAGCCGGGCGTGGTGGGCCGGCGCGCCTCAAGGCCCGCCGTACAGCCAGGCGATACCGTCATAGGCCTGCGCCTGCGTGCGGCCACCGACCGCCATGTCGCGGAGCTCTGCGGCGACGCCGCGCGCGTGATAGAACTCGCCGTAGATGCGCGCCATGATCTGCGTGCGGCCGGTGCGCAAATATCGCGCCTGCTGATAGGCAGTGAACGCCGCCGGCAGATCGTCGGGTCGCTTCGCCACCTCGTCGGCGAGGACGACGGCGTCTTCGGTCGCCATGCAGGCGCCCTGCGCCAGATATTGCAGCATCGGATGCGCCGCGTCGCCGAGCAGCGTGACGTTGCCGCGCGTCCAGTTCTTCACCGGCTCGCGGTCGCACAGCACCCACATGCGCCAGGTCTCGATGCGCTCGAGCATGCGCAGGACCTGCGGCACCTGCATCTTGAAGTGCTGCCACATCACGTCCCTGGAGCCTTCCGCGTTCCAGCCTTCCTCGTAATGGTCGGAATGGAAGACGGCGACGAGATTGTAGAGCTCGCCGCGGCGCAGCGGGTCGTGCACGAAGTGCGTGCGCGGGCCGGCCCACAGGATCACGTCCGGGCGCCACAGGTCCTCCGGCACGTCCTCTTTCTTCAGCACGCCGCGATAGGCGATATGGCCGGAAACGCGCGGCTTGCCGTCGCCGACGATGCGCTCGCGGATCCTCGACCACATGCCGTCGCAGGCGATGAGCGCGCGGCCGCGCGCCGTCTCGCCGGTGTTGAGCGTGACGGTGACGTGGTCGCCGTGGTCGGCGAAGTCGTCGACGCGGCGGCTCGTTTCCAACTGGATCAGGTTGCTGCCCTCGCACGCCTTCAGGAAGGTGGCGTGGATGTCGCCGCGATGCGTCACCGCATAGGGCTGGCCGAAGCGCTTGCTGAAATCGTCGCCGAGCGGGATGCGGGTGATGAGCTTTCCGGTCAGCGCGTCGCGCATCTCCTGCGCCGGCGGCCGGTGCGCGTCGGTCAGCACGGCGTCCTTGAGGCCGACCTTGTCGAGCATCTTGAAGATGTTCGGACCGAGCTGGATGCCGGCGCCGACCTCCTTGAACTCCGCCGACTGCTCGAACAGCCGCACCGGAAACCCATGATGCGCGAGACAATAGGCGGTGATGAGGCCGCCAATTCCGCCGCCGGAAATCAGGATGGGTTCGGAGCTGCGCGCCATGGCTTTAAGCCTCAGTGTTCTTGGAAGAGCCGTCGAAAATCAGCGGCCGATCATAAGGGAGCAGGGCGCCACGAGGCAAAGCGCCGGCCCGCCTCGCGCCAAACGCGAAGCGGCCCGCCTGTTGCCGGGCGGGCCGCTCGATGTGCGCGAATGACCGGCGCGCGCTGCGCCGGCCGCTTCGGCTTACTTGGTCATCTGGCCGCGGATCTCGCCGGCCTTGTTGTTGGCGGTGTGGATATTGGCGTACCACTGGCCGCTCATCAGGTCCTGTGCCTGCGCGTCGGTGAGCGTCGCCGAGCCCTCGAACGGGCTCTTGGCTGCGCCGCCGGCGAAGATCGGGACCGCGACGCCGGCGTTCTTGCCCGCAGCGGCCGGCCCGTGGAAGTGCGCAGCCGTCGCCGGACCGGAGAGGTCCGAATACGTGCCCTTCCAGGAGAGCTTCTTGGACGCGGTGTCGTAGGTCGCGGTGACCTCGCCCTTGCCCGACCCTTGCGTCGGGGGCACTTCCTGCGCCGTGGTCATCGACGCCTTGAAGGTGACAGTCTCGGCGAAGGCAGGCGCGGCAATCGTGAATCCGGCGACGCAAGCGAAAGCCAGCGCAGCCCGTGCGAACGGCATCGTCATGTGGCTCCTCCTCGAGTGGAATTACTCGAACCCAGTCTACCACCGGCTAACACCGGCGTCCGGGCCGATATTCCGGCTCAGGCGGCCGCAAGCGGACTGTCGAGATCGATGACGGTGGCGGAGACTTCGCCGCAGGCGTCGCATTCCCAGGTGTGGCGAATCTCGCCGCCTTCGACGAACTCCGAGGACACCGGCGCGACCATCCAATCATCGCAATGGGGGCAGCGGGCGGGCGTGGAGAAAGCGCGGATGGCGGCAAGCCTGGCGGTCTCAAACATGAACTGCATGGTTAGGCCTCCTCTTGTCGTCGTTCGGTTTCCAACGATCTCCCCGCGATCGCTTGGGTACGCAACGATGAGTAGAGGCGCATTGCGGCGACGCCGAGACCGACAAATGAAACCTTGGTGACTGATCGACTGAGGTTTGGTGACACTGCGCTGCGGCATGTGCGGCGCAGCAAAAATCGGGTGCGTGCCGCGATGGACGAGTCATATCATCGCGTTAGAGGTGAGACGCTGCGCGATGCACGGCGCGCGACATGCACTGCGGCTTGTCAACCATCAAGGCGGGATCGGGGCAGGCCGCGGCTCGGGGACGATTCGCATTTTAGCGAGTTCGGCCGCGCCGATCCGTCCGTCACCGTGCGTCGAGAGAGTCGGCCCGAGCGCATCAACAGCATCCTTTGGCCGATGAGTTAGTCGGCCGCGCGACGCGCGAATGAGACGATGAAGTCGGTGGCCCGGTGCGTCGCGCAGGAAAGACCTATGACACCATTGTACCGCGGCGCCCGCTAAGTCGGCTCAAGGATAGTAGTCCGTACGGTTTCGGACGTAGGGTCCGCCGCATGGCGAGCCTCAGCGAAACCGGTCCGGTCGATCCTTGCGAGCGCTGCGGCCAGCTGTCGATGAACTACGCCGCGGCCTTGCCGAAGGGGCCCAACCATCCGCGCCACGAGGATGTCTTCGTGTGCGCGAGCTGCGGCAACATCCAGTGGATCGCGGACGAGGCGCGCGAGCCCGAATGATGTTCGCGCGCTCCGATTGTGCGAGCGGCGTTACGGCGCGCCGTCCAGGCGGTGTTCGATGTGATCGAGCTTGTCGGCCTGCGCCAGCAGCACTTTGGATTCCCACCAGCAACGCAGGCTCGCCCTGATCGCGTCGTCGCTGCGGCGCAGCCCGAGCGTGATCTGCCACAGGACCTCATTGTCGCGTATGGCGCGCATGCGCGCCGCGGCGATTTCTGAGGCGTGCTCTTTCATGTCGAGCGGCATGGTCAGGCTTCCGCGATGGCGGCCACCGTTCGGGACGACCGATATTAGCAGTGCCCGTGCGCCGCCGCCCAATCACGGTTCGGCGATGTGCGAGATGCAAATTCGTGGGAAGCCCTTTTCACGTCCTCAATGCCGGATATACCGCCCAGGAACGAATGGCTAGCGCCGCAGTTGTCGAGGCACGCTGGGAATGCCGCGATGAAGCGCTACTTCTTCGATCTCCACACATTGCAGAGCGACCACCTCGACGAGTTCGGCGAGATCTTCGCGGATGACGGCGCGGCGCACGACTGTGCTTGGGACGTCGTCGCCGAGCATTTCCGGTCCGCCAGGAAGCGGCACGGCCAGGAGATCGCCGTGACCGTGCGGGACGAGTCGGGGCTCCGCTTCCGCACCATCCTCGCCATGTCGGTGGAAGGCACGCTGATGCTTCCCGGCGAGCTTCTTCGCGGAGGCGAACCCGAGCGCGGCCGGGCCGGAGACCATCAGAACAAAAACGAAGACTAGCGCATCGCGCGCAGGCTCATTCGCTAAGCCCATTCCGATTCTGTTTTCAAACAGCCAACGCTCCGCCGCCCGTATTCTTTGATCGGCGCCGGGTACGCCGCAGTCCAAGTTCTCCTTCCGCTGCACTCGGAAGAGTACCGAGGGCGCGCGGGACGCTCTTGAGTCCCGAAGGACCCACGGACCCCGACGCCTCGCGACATCGAGGCATGTCGAAATCCTGTAGTGCCGCAAGTCCGCCAGACCCAAGGCGTCCCGCGCACGGTGTTTCTAGGTCTGCTCCGCGCCGCCCCCGGTGGACTTACCTTTCAGGCCTCTCCGCTTTCGG
>JBQCFB010000519.1:0-11969 GCA_051959715.1 Pseudolabrys sp. | reverse complement strand
CGACGAGCCGGCCTCGCGCCACGTGCAGGTCGCCGAAATGGTGATCGAGAAGGCCAAGCGCCTGGTCGAGCATCAGCGCGACGTGGTCATCCTGCTCGACTCGATCACCCGCCTCGGCCGCGCCTACAACACGGTCGTTCCGAGCTCCGGCAAGGTGCTCACCGGCGGCGTCGACGCCAACGCGTTGCAGCGGCCGAAGCGCTTCTTCGGCGCCGCGCGCAACATCGAGGAAGGCGGCTCGCTGACCATCATCGCCACGGCGCTGATCGACACCGGCTCGCGCATGGACGAAGTGATCTTCGAAGAGTTCAAGGGCACGGGTAACTCCGAGCTCATCCTCGATCGCAAGGTCGCCGACAAGCGCACCTTCCCGGCGATCGACATCACCCGCTCCGGCACGCGCAAGGAAGAGCTGCTCACCGAGCCGGCCGTGCTCAAGAAGATGTACGTTCTGCGCCGCATCCTCAACCCGATGGGCACGATGGATGCGATCGACTTCCTGCTCGACAAGCTGCGCAACACCAAGACGAACGGCGAGTTCTTCGACTCGATGAACACCTGATCGTCGAGGCATCGGCTGAAACGCAAATCGCCCGCCAACTCGGCGGGCGATTTCATTTGCGGATACGCGGTTGCGTCAGCGGCGCGACATCCAGCCGCCGTCGAACATGTGCTCGCTGATCTCGCGCTCGATCGAGTCGGTGAGCCGATTGCCGCGGCGAGCGAGATAGGCTTCGACATCGCGCTGTGCTTGCCGCGTACGCGTGTCGATCAGCGCGCCGATGATACGGCTCAGGAAGCCGGGGCGCGGCACGCGCACAGCCGGGCGGCTGGCGACGACGCCACTGTGGAAATCACTGGGACGGGCTGCATAGGCCATGATGGACCTCCATCGTCAGGGCCCGCCCGGGGACCATTCGGCTTGAGCGGACCTCATCTAGGCCCGTGAACATCGTCTCGAACGGTCCAATTGACAAAGGACATGTTCTCAGCCGACACTTGAGTAAATCTCATGCATAAGGCCTTGCCCCCGCTCTCGGCTCTGCGCGCCTTCGAGGCGGCGGCGCGGCATTTGAGCCTGACGGTCGCCGCGCGCGAGCTCAACGTCACCCCGGGCGCGCTCAGCCATCAGATCCGCGGGCTCGAGGAGTTTCTCGGGCTGAAGCTGTTCGAGCGGCGGGTGCGCGCGATCGCGCTGACGGCTGCGGGCAAGCAGCTCTATCCCGGACTTCAGACCGGCTTCGCGCAGATTCGCGACGCGGTCGAAGGCCTCAAGACGAAGCACGATCCCGACGTCCTGGTGGTGAGCACGTCGCCCGGCCTGACGTCGAAGTGGCTGGCGCCCCGGCTCTACCGGTTTGGTCCCGCCTACCCGGACGTCGACGTGCGCATCTCGTCGTCGCTCAACAACGCCAACTTCACGACCGACGGCGTCGATCTCGCCGTGCGCAACATGATCGTCGATCCCTCGCCCGACCCGTCGCTCGCGGTCGAGACGCTCGTCGATATCTCTTTCATCCCCGTCTGCAGCCCGCGTCTCGTCAAGGAACACGGCCCGGTCAGACGTCCGCGCGATCTTGCACGCCTGCCGCTGATCCACGACGAGACGCTGTCGGCACGCGGCGCCAGCCCCGAATGGAGCGAGTGGTTCAAGGCGGCGGGTGTCGCCGACGCCGATCTACGGCGCGGCCTGCGCTTCAACAGCGCCGACCACGCGCTCGATGCGGCCGGCGAAGGCGCGGGCGTGCTGCTGGCGCACGACATCCTTGCCTATGACGATCTCCGCACCGGGCGACTTGTCATCCCGGTCGACTTCGCGCTGCCGTCGGGCCGCGCCTTCCATCTGGTCTGGGCGAAGGGACGCAAGCCGAGCGCGGCAGCGGAGGCCTTCCGGCGCTGGATCAAGGACGAAGTTGCCGCGCTCGACTGGCGGCGCATCAAGCGCGCATCGCAGCCGCGGCCGCGGCGATCTGCTGCGGTTCGGTGAATGGCAGCGAGCAGCGCTCGCCGACGCAGACGAAGGCGGCGCTTCCCGATACCGCCTTGAGCTTCTCCTGCGCCGGATGGCTCGCCGAAAGATCGGCCGCGCTTGCTGCGCGCAGCACGATGCGCCCGGTGAAGGGCAATTTGAGCGCCGACTGCGCGAAGCGCTCGGCGTCAGGGCCGGCCGCGACGATCTCGGCGCCGGTCAGCCGCAGGTCGAGCGCATTCAGCAGCACGACGTGGCCGAACAGGTTGCGCGCGTTGGCCGAAAGGATGTGCTCGAGCAGCCGGTCGGCGCGGCTGCGGAAGGCGTCGTCGCCGGCCAGCACTGCGAGCCGCACCAGGTTTCCGGCGGCGACCGAATTGGCGTTGGGGATGGCGTCGTCGGCGGTCGCGTGCGGCCGCAGCAGCAGATCCGAGGCGTCGTCGGCGGCGAGATAATAGGCGCCGGTTTCGTCGTCGCTGTAATGCGCGTCGAAGGCCTGCTGCCAGACGAGTGCGCGATCGAGGAAGGCGCGGTCGCCCGTGGCCTCGTAGAGCGCCAGCGCGGCGCGGATCATCGCCGCGTAATCGGAGGCGAGGCCCGGCAGGAGCAGCTTGCCGTCGCGGAACGAATGGCCGAGGCGGTCGCCGCGCGTCATGGTCTGCGCGATGAAGTCGAAGGCGCGCCTCGCCATCGCAATCCAGTCCGGTTCGTCGAAGACGATGCCGGCATTGACCAGCGCGGCGATCATCAGGCCGTTCCAGTCGGCGAGTGCCTTGTCGTCGAGACCGGGCCGGATGCGGCTTCCGCGCGCGTCGAGCAGGATCGCGCGCAACGCCGCGAGGCGGGTTTCGTCGTCGCCCGAGCGCGGCACGCTGTACAGGCGATTGAGGATCGTGTGCCCTTCGAAATTCCCCGCGTCCGTCACGTCGTAATGGCGCGCGAAGAACTCGGCCGCCTCCGGCCCGATCAGCTCGATGATCTCGTTCTTCGACCAGACGTAGAACTTTCCCTCCTCGCCCTCGGAGTCGGCGTCGAGCGAGGCGCAGAACGCGCCCTCCTTCGTCGTCATCTCGCGCGCGAGCCATGCGACCGTCTCTCGCGCGCGCTGGGCGAACAGCGGATTGCCGTCGCGCTGCCAGGCGAGCGCCAGGAGCTCGAGAAGCTGCGCGTTGTCGTAGAGCATCTTTTCGAAATGCGGCACCAGCCAGCGCTCGTCGACCGAGTAGCGGGAGAAGCCGCCGCCGAGATGATCGTAGATGCCGCCCTCGCACATCCTCTCCAGGGAATGCTCGACGACCTCGAAGAAGCGCGCGTCGCCCGTGCGCAGGCCGGCGCGCCAGAGCATCTCCAGGATCGCCGGCTGCGGAAATTTCGGCGCGCCGCGCAAGCCGCCATTGACGCTGTCGAACATGTTGCCGATCTGGCGCGCGGCGGCGTCGAGCTCCTTCTCGGCGATGACGACCTTGCTCTCGGGGCGCGCCTTCTGCGACAGGTTGGCGAGCAGCGCCGCGCGGTTCTGCGCGATCTTCTCCGGCTCGTCGCGGAAGATGCGCGACACCGAGCGCAGCACGTCGACGAAGGCCGGGCGGCCGAAGCGCGATTCCTTCGGCCAGTACGTGCCGCCCCACACGGGCTCGGCCTCCGGCGTGAGAAACATCGTCAGCGGCCAGCCGCCCTGCTCGCCGAGCAGGTGCAGCGCGTTCATGTAGATCTGGTCGATGTCGGGCCGCTCCTCGCGGTCGACCTTGATGTTGACGAACAGCTCGTTCATCACCGCCGCGGTCGCCGCGTCCTCGAAGGACTCGTGCGCCATGACGTGGCACCAGTGGCAGGCGGCGTATCCGACTGACAGCAGGATCGGCCGGTTCGAACGCTTGGCCTCGGCCAGCGCGTCGGGCCCCCACTGCCACCAGTCGACCGGATTGTGCGCGTGCTGCAGGAGATAGGGCGACGTCGCACCGGCGAGACGATTGGTGTGGGCGGCGTTGTGCGGCGTTTCCATTCGGACCCAAACCTATCGCATTTCGAATACAAGGGCGGCGCGCGTGCCGGGGCAATGCCGCCGTCGTCTTCGCCGTTCCGGCTGCTATGATCCGATCCCGGGTCCTGGGCAAGGGGGATGGTCATGCGGCTTCGCGGCGCATTTGCACTGATGGCGATCGTGGGTGCTGTGGCCATTGGGCCGCTGCCCGCGCGCGCGGACGAGACGGTCAGCATTGGCGGCTCGCAGGCGATACTGCTCAAGCCCGCATCGCCGCACGCCAGCGTCATCCTCATGCCCGGCGGCGACGGCCGGATCTCCGCCGGTCCCGGCGGCAGCATCGGCCGGCTCAAGGGCAACCAGCTCGTGCGCACGCGCAAGGCCTACGAGGCGCACGGCCTCGCCGTGCTGGTGGTCGATGCGGATATCAATTTGAAGGCCGCGGTCGACTACATGCGCGCGATCAAGGGGCCGGTGACCGTGGTCGGCACCAGCCGCGGCACGCTGCGCGCGGCGGAAGGCATCGCCGCCGGCGCGCATCCGGACGCGCTCGTCCTGACGTCCGGCTTTCTCAGCGCGGACTCGGGCAGCGGCCAGAACGTCGTGAACATCCTCGGCTCGCCGTCGCGCCTGCCGCGCACGCTCGTCATCCATCATCGGCAGGACGGCTGCCGCGTCACGCAGCCGGCCGGCGTCGAGCCGTTCGTGAAATGGGCGGCAGGCCGAGCACGCGTGGTGTGGGTCGATGGCGGCGCCAATGAAGGCGATCCGTGCCAGGCGCGCGGCCATCACGGCTTCGCGGGACTCGACGGCAAGGTGGTCGGTCTCGCCGCCGGCTTCCGCTGAGATCTACTTCTTCGTATTTGCCGACAAGAGTTCGCTGAGCACCAAAGTCGGTCCGTCCATCTTGCGCTCGGCCCAGCGCTTGATGTCGGTCACGGTGAACTCGTCGAGGAACGGGTTCGCCTTCACGATCTTCTCGCGGCTGGTCTTGCCCCTCGCATCGGCCATTGCCATCACGCCGGCCGCATCCGCGTGCGGCGGCGCCTTGAGCAGCGCGGCGGCGCCGGCGGCCCCGGCGAAGTGCGCGAGATAGAGCGTGCCGGCGGTCACAGGCAGGCCGCGGCGGCGAAGAAGCGCGGCGTTGCGCTGGGCGAACCGCACGGCGATCTCGTGCGCGAGGTGCGGGTTGCTGCGCAGCGCGAGCAGCTGGTCGCGCGTGCGCTCCTTCGCGAGATCGGGGCGATAGGAGCGGATCAGCTCGAGCCAGGTGTCGTCGAGGAATTGCGCCGGCCCGGCGGCGCTCGAGCGCTTGTTCTTCAGATCGGTTGCGCCGTGCGACTCGGCGACGAGGATGCGCGCGACGACGGAATCGACCGCGGCCTTGCCGCTGAGCGTCTCCGGCCCGCGGATGAGATGCGCGATGTTGACGGCGGCGATGACGACCAGGCCGAGCGCGGCGATGACCGCGGCGGCGGTGACGGCGATGCGCCGGGCGCGACCGTCCACGGGCGGCGGCGGCAGGATGGTGACTTCGGGAACCTTGGGCGGCGACGCGATGAACGGCAGCGGGGCGTCCGGAACCGGCGCGGTCGCGACGCGCGCCAGCTCGTCGAGCTGGCGATCGACCTCCTCGAACATGCCGGCCGTTGCGCTGTGCATGAAGCCAGTCTGGCGCGCCGGAGTGGCTGAAGCGTGGCCAAGCGGTGCAAAACCGCGCCACTTCGCCGCCATGGTTAAGCGGGCGCTAACAAGTCGAACGATCGGGAACTTTCTCCTTCGTCATGCCCGGCCTTGTGCCGGGCATCCACGACTTTGTCATCACGAGGAGACGTGGATGGCCGGGACAAGCCCGGCCATGACGTGGTCACGGCAATATCGCGAAGGCGCGCGCCGGGAAGCCGAGACCCTTCTTCACCTTCGGCCAGGTAACGACGATGAGCGCGCCCTTCGCCGGCACCTTGTCGAGATTGGCCATCACCTCGATCTGGTAATGGCCGTGCTGCAGGATCCAGGTCTCCGAATCCATCTTGTCGGTGGTGTCGGTGTCCATCGCCTCGTGCCCGGTGGCGGTGACGCCGCGCTGCTCATAGAGATACTTGATCGTCTCGAACGCCCAGGCCGGGAACGGCGCACGCTTGAAGCGCTCCGGGTCCTTGTCCCAGTCCTTGTACATATCCGTGCGCAGCGCGACGAACGATCCCTTCGGCACGCGGCCGTGCTTCTTCTCCCACGCTTTGAGGTCGGCGATCGAGAAGGCGTGGTTCGGGTCCTTGGCGAGGTAGGGCGTGTCGTCGAGCACGATCAGCGGCAGGATCATCTGCTTGAGCGGGATCTCGTCCATCGTGATGCCGTTCTCGGCGAAATGCGCCGGCGGATCGACATGCGTACCGTACTGCCCGACCATGTCGTAATAGGTCGTGCGGAAGCCGTCTTCCTTGATCGTGTAGGGACGTTTCGTTTTCGGATCGAAGGCCGGCGTGAACTTCGCCTGGCCGAAGCCCGACCACACCGGCGTCTCCGGCGAGAAGCTGTGCGTCAGGTCGACGTACTTTTTCGACGCGATGATGCGATAGGCGCGCGCGAGATCGGACTGCGCCTGCGCGGCGGTCATCGACAGCGCGGCGGCGGCGAGCGCGAGGCAGAGCGGCTTCCAGAGTTTCATGACGGTCCCTTATTCGGGACCGATGATACGGATCGCGGCGAAAAGCGAAACGGGTCGCGATGCAGGCGCCAATTGTTGTGCCCTCTCCCCTTGTGGGAGAGGGCATTGAGCGCCTCTCAAAGCTTTGTGCCGGGTGAGGGGGACTTAGCCCCCTCACCCGTCCATTCCGATCGAACTGCTGCGGATGCCCTCTCCCACAGAGGGGAGAGGGCACCGCAGCGAGCGCCGAATGGCGGAAACACTACGGTCCACGCCGAAGTGTGGGCCGATGCGCGGCCCGGCCCTGCGCGCTATCATGGGCCCATGGCAGAGGTTCTCGACATGGCCGCGGTCGCGGCGCTGGTGGGCGATCCGGCGCGCGCCAACATCCTGTGCGCGCTGATGGACGGCCGCGCCTATGCCGCGGGCGAGCTCGCCTATGTCGCGCACGTCTCGCCGCAGACCGCGAGCGGCCATCTCGCCAAGCTCGCCGACGCCAAGCTGATTGCCTCCTCGCCGGCCGGCCGGCACCGCTACTTCCGGCTCGCCGGCCCGCACGTCGCGGCCATGCTCGAGAGCATCATGGCGGTGGCGTCGGCCTCGCCGCCGCGCTGCAAGCCGCCGCGCGTCGCGGACGACATGCGCGCGGCGCGCATGTGCTACGACCATCTCGCAGGCCGCCTCGGCGTCGCGCTCGCCGACACGTTGCAGGCGCGCAGCTTCGTCGAGTTTGGTTTGGATGGCGGCATCGTCACCAATGCCGGCGAGATGTTCTTCGCCGAACTGGGCATCGACATCGCCGCCGCGCGCAGCGGCCGCCGCGCCTTCTGCCGGCCGTGCATCGACTGGAGCGAGCGCCGCCCTCACCTCGCCGGCGCCGTCGGCGGCGCACTGGCCAAGCACCTGTTCGACCTGAACTGGATCGCGCGCGTGCGCGACAAGCGCGTCGTGACGATCACGCCGAAGGGCCGCCTGCAGCTCGCGCGCGTCTTCGGCGTCGATCTCGACCACGCGCACGAGCACGCGTCGCCGCAGCGCGTCAGCGCCTGAGGCCGACGGCTTCTGTCAGGAAGGCGCGATCAGGCGTCCTTCTCGCACTTCGTCATGAAGCTGTTCTTGGCGGCGCCGGCGAGCGGCTTGCCGTTCTTGTCGACCGCCTTGCCGGCACAGGCGTCGGCCTTGCACTTCTTGAGGAAGCTCGTCTTTGCCGCGCCGGCGAGCGGCTTGCCGTCCTTGCTCATTGCCTTGCTTTCGCAGGACTGCGCCATGGCCGAGCCGGCGGCGAAGGCGGTGATGACGAGTGCGAGAAGAATGCGTTTCATGTCGTGCCCCTCGGTGTGCGATGCGCCGATCATGAACGCGGCGCGTCTTAACAAGCTGCATGATCGTACTGCGCAGATTGAGACGGATTGAAGTCAAACAAATCGTGGAGTTGACGATGATCAACGCAATGCCGCGTGCGCGGCACGCGCGGGCATTGCGATGCAGGGACACGGACAATCGTCGCGCGAATGCTTCGGTGGCGCCCGAAGCATCGTGGCCGGCTGCCGCCCTACCGTGTCGTCTCCTCAGCAAAGGAGGCAGACATGCTCAAGCGCCTGCGCGTCGAACCCTACTCCACCTGGCTCGAACGCTACGCGATCGGCCGCACCGGCGCGATCACGCCGGTCGTCATCGCCAACGGCTTCGTGTTTCTGTCCGGGCTGCCGCCGTTCGATCCGGAGACGGGCGACATCCGGCCCGCGCCGTTCGATATCCAGGCCAACAGGGTGCTGACGCAGATGCAGCGCTGCCTCGAAGCGGCGGGTGCGTCGATGAGCCAGCTCGTCAAATGCAATGTCTACTGCGTGCTCGATCCGTCGTACTTCGGGGCGTTCAACGCGGTCTATGCGCGCTATTTCCCGAACGAGTCGCCAGCGCGCATCTTCATGCACGTCGCCGGGTGGCCGGGTCCGTTCGACATCGAGATCGACGGCGTCGCGGCGTTGTAGCGGCTGTACTTTTGGGTGTGAAGGCGAGCGCGGCGCAAATAATTGTGCCCTCTCCCCTCGTGGGAGAGGGCATTGAGCGCATCGCAAAACATGACAACGGGTGAGGGGGTTTGCCTCTCAGCCCCCTCACCCGTCATCATCCTTGGTGAATCTCTCAACGCCCTCTCCCACAAAGGGAGAGGGCACAACGATTGGCGTCGGGGAGACGGAAGCCGCCTCAATACGCACTTCCATCCTTGTGCGTGAAGACCCACCCGCCCGGCGTCAGCTTCGCGGCGATGTCGTCCACCGGATAGGTCCCCTCGTCGTTCGGCGTGCGGTCGCCGACTTCGAGAAACACCACGTCCGTCGCCGTGCGGTTGACGAGCTGATGCGCGAGACCGGCGGCGGGAAAGCCGGCGCACATGCCGGGTGAAAGCTGCACCTCGCCGCGATCGGTGACCAGCGTCGGCGTGCCTTTGAGGATATAGACGAGCTCGTCCTGCTTGCTGTGCCGGTGCAGCAACGCCGACTCGCCGCCCGGTGCAAGGCGCGTGAGATTGACGCCGAAATTCTTCAGGCCGAAGACGTCGCCGAGCGGCCGCTTCTCGCGCTTGCCCATGCGCGAGAGGAACGGCTCGGGATAATTCGATTTCCTGGCGCGCGGCGCCGCCTCGGCCGCGACGATGGCGAGCGGTGCCGTGTCGGACATCATCTGCCTCCGGATCAGTTGGCCGCGACGGCGCCGTAATAGGCGCGGCCGTGCGTCTGCTTGCCGCATGTGTCGAACGTCATGAGCTCGCTGCTTGCGGTGGTGCGGCCGCCGGCGCGTGACGAGTACATCACGGCGAGCGTGCGGCGCTGCGGATCCCAGGCAATGTCGTCGAGGGTGAAATCCAGCGACGGGATGCGCGCAAGCGCGGCCTGCCAATAGGCGCGCAGCTTCGTCTTGCCGACAAGCTTCGCCTCGCCGGTGATCATCTGGGCCATCGGGCTTTCGAAGACGCAGTCGTCGGCGAAATGCGACAGCACCGCTTCGACGTCATGCGCATTCCAGTTGGCGATCCATTGCGCAGCGAAGGCGGACGGAAAATCGGGGCTTGCGAGCGGCGGCATGGCGAGGGCTCCGGACATTCAGGGAGCGCCACGCTACCGCCAGGGCAAAATATGTCAATAATGCTGACCTATTGTAGTTTCTGATGGAGTGAATTCGCACTGGCGATGGACCGGCAAATCGTCGTTCGCGGGTGGCCTCGCTGTCTTGACCTCCCCTGCCGTGCGGCGCTTCCTCGCGGCGTAATGAGCGAGCCGTCCCGCGACACCATCTTCGCCCTCTCCTCCGGCCGTCCGCCCGCGGCCATCGCCGTCATCCGCATCGCCGGCCCCCGCGCCCGCGCCGCGCTGGAAGCGCTCGGCGTCAAGGTGCCGGAACCGCGCCGCGTCCGGCTCGCCCGCTTTCGCGATCCCGCCTCGGGCGACGTCATCGACGAGGGCCTCGTGCTGTTCTTCGAGGCCGCGAAGAGCGAGGTCGGCGAGGACACCGCCGAGCTCCAGCCGCACGGCGGCCGCGCCATCATCGCGGCGCTGCTGGCAGTGCTCGGGCGCGTCGACGGCCTGCGGCCGGCGGAGGCGGGCGAGTTCACGCGCCGCGCCTTCGAGAACGGCAAGCTCGATTTGACCGCCGTCGAAGGGCTCGCCGATCTGGTCATGGCCGAGACGGAAGGCCAGCGGCGGCAGGCCTACCGGCAGATGCGCGGTGTCCTCGGCAAGCAGGCCGACGCCTGGCGCGAGAAGCTGATCCAGGCGCTGGCGCTGGTCGAGGCCCGCATCGATTTTTCCGACGAGGGCGACGTGCCCGAGGATCTGCTGGCGCCGGCGGTCGCGATCGCGCGCGAGCTGGAGGCGGAGATTGCGGGTGCATTGGCCGACGGCCAGCGCGGCGAGCGGCTGCGCGAGGGCCTGGTGGTGGCGATCGCGGGCCCGCCGAACGCGGGCAAGTCGACGCTCCTGAACCGGATCGCCCGGCGCGAGGCGGCGATCGTCTCGCCCTATGCCGGCACGACCCGCGACGTGATCGAGGTGCATCTCGATCTCGGCGGCATGCCGGTGACGCTGCTCGATACCGCCGGGATCCGGGAAACCGACGATCCGGTCGAACGGGAAGGCGTGCGGCGGGCGCAGGCACGCGCGGCCGAGGCCGATTTGGTCCTCTGGGTCGTCGATGCGACCGAGGCTGGCGCTTCCCCGGGGCCGCTTCCCGGAAGGAATGAACCTGGTTTGTCGGTATGGCTCGTTCGCAACAAAGCCGATTTAAATCAGGAGCTTAGCAAATCCGCGGCCTTGCCGGCGTCAGCCGCTAGTGATGAATGGAAAGATCGAACTAATAAGCCTTTAAAAAGTATGGTTAGCAGCCAGTTAACGCATAGAAATGAATCAGAGTTCGGTAATTCAAGTACGGAATTCATTCTTTCGGCTGCGACAGGAACTGGCGTTTCCTCCCTCCTCGAAGCGATCGAACGCCATGCGGCCGCATTCCTGGCCGGTTCTGAACCCGCACTGATCACGCGCGCCCGCCACCGCAGGACCCTCGAAGAAGCTCTCGCCGCCCTGCATCGCGTCGCAGGTCGGCCAGTGGCCGAGCGCGAAGACCTTCTGGCCGAAGAACTCCGCCTGGCCGCTCGCGCCCTGGGCCGCCTGACCGGCCGGGTCGACGTCGAGGATGTGCTCGATGTCATTTTCCGCGACTTCTGCATCGGCAAGTAGCGCCACCCGGAGCTTTCGGGATGTTTCACGTGAAACACGCCCCTTCGCGCGCTTTGACCCGGAAAACCGCCTCGGCTACAAAAGGATACTCCGAGGCACTGAATGCGAACTGATTTCGACGTCATCGTCATTGGCGGCGGGCACGCGGGCTGTGAAGCCGCGGCCGCAAGTGCGCGTACGGGCGCGCGGACGGCGCTCGTGACGCATCGGTTTGCGACCGTCGGCGCAATGTCGTGCAATCCGGCCATTGGCGGGCTCGGAAAGGGCCATCTGGTCCGCGAAATCGATGCGCTCGACGGCCTTATGGGTCGCGTGGCCGATCAGGGCGGCATCCAGTTTCGGGTTTTGAACCGCCGCAAGGGCCCGGCGGTTCGCGGGCCCCGCGCCCAGGCCGACCGCAAGCTTTATGCCGCTGCGATGCAGGCCGCGATCCGTGAAACGGCCAATCTCACGGTGGTTGAAGGCGAGGCCGATGATCTCCTGCTGTCGAATGGCCGGGTTTCCGGCGTCCGCATGGCCGACGGCCGGGAGTTCGGGGCGAGGGCGGTCGTCCTGACGACCGGCACCTTCCTCCGCGGGCTGATCCATATCGGCGAGAAGCAGATCCCGGCCGGCCGCGTCGGCGAGGCGCCGGCACTGGGG
>JBQCFB010000518.1:0-9498 GCA_051959715.1 Pseudolabrys sp. | reverse complement strand
CTACGCAGTGTTCCTGATCCTCGAGGACGTGCTGCGCCTGATCTGGGGTGCGCAATCCTACGCCGCCTACCAGCCGATGGTCGCCGCCGGCAATATCGAGATCGGCGATCTCGTCCTGTCGAACTACGACATCGCGCTTGTTGCCATCGCCATGTTCATCGCCGGCCTGTCATGGTGGTCGCTGAAGTTCACCCGCTACGGCAAGCTGCTGACGACCGTTATCTACGATCGCGAGACCGCGGCCGCCTTCGGCATCAACGTCACCGTCGTCTACACCGTGACCTTCATCATCGGTGCGGCGCTCGGCGCGCTCGGCGGCGCGGTGATGGCGCCGAAGATCTCGGTGACGCTCGGCATTGGCGTCGAGGTGATCGTGCTCGCCTTCGCCGTCGTCGCCATCGGTGGCATGGGCTCGATCGAAGGCGCCCTTATCGGCGCACTCATCGTCGGGCTGTGCCGCGCCGCCGCCGTGCATCTCGCGCCGCAATTCGAGCTGTTCGTGATCTACGCGGTCATGGCGGTCGTGCTGGTGGTGCGGCCTTACGGGCTGTTCGTGCGCGCGCAGCCGAGAAAGATCTGACATGGGCTCGCGCGCGAATCTCGTCGGCGGCCTTCTGTTCCTCCTGGCGGCTGCGGCCGCGCCGGTGCTGCCGGGTTGGGTCCTGTCGCTCGCGACCATCGCCTTCGCCAACGCGCTGGTCGTGCTCGGCCTCGTCGTGATGTGGCGCGCCGGCCTCGTCTCGTTCGGCCAGGCGCTCTATTACTGCATCGGCGCCTACACCGTGGCTCTCATCGCGCGCGGGACCGGCTTCACCGACGCGATCGCCCTCGTGCTCATCGGCGGCGTCGCCGCCGGCCTCGTCGCGGCGCTGGTCGGCTTCCTGCTCGCGCGCTATCGCGAGATCTTCTTCGCCATGCTCTCGCTGGCGCTGTCGATGATCCTGTACGGTGTGCTGGTGAAGACGGAATCGCTCGGCTCGACCGACGGCTTCTCGGTGACGACGCCGACCTTGCTCGGCTACGCGCCGCACGGCGACGTCCTCGGCCGTGTCCTGTACTGGCTGACGCTCGCCGTCTGCGCCGTCTGCGCCGTGCTGACCGCCGCTTATTTCCGCTCGGTCGCCGGCGCGCTGGCGGCGCCGATCCGCGACAACGAGATCCGCGTCGAGTTCCTCGGCGTCTCGGTCACCGGCATTGTGCACCTGAAGGTCGTCGTCGCCGGCGTGCTCGGGGGCCTGGGCGGCGCGCTCGCCGCGCTCGCCATCGGCCACGTCGACCCCAACATGGCCTACTGGACTACGTCCGGCGGCTTCGTCTTCGTGACGATCCTCGCTGGCGCCGGCTCGATCGCCGCCGCCTTCATCGGCTCGCTCTGCTTCGAGGCGGTGCGCTCGATCGCCGTCGATGCCATGCCGAGCCTGTGGCAGATGACGCTCGGCACAGTGCTGCTGCTGACCATCCTGTTCCTGCCCGACGGGCTCGGCTCGCTGGTGTCGCGATTCCGCAAGCGCGGGGACGTCGCGTCATGAGCATCCTCGTCGTCGAGAAACTGGAGAAGTCGTTCGGCTCGGTCATCGCCGCGCGCGACATCAACGTCACGATCCCGGCTGAGCAGACGGTTGGCGTGATCGGCGCCAACGGCGCCGGCAAGACTACCTTCATTAACATGATCACCGGTCATCTCACGCCGACCGGCGGCACGATCCGTTTCGAGGACCGTGACATCACCGGCATGGCCTCGCGCGACATCACGCGGCTCGGCATTTCGCGCTCCTTCCAGGTCGCGCAGGTGTTCCCGACGCTGACCGTGCTCGACAATATGTGCATCGCCGCCGCCATTGCGCGTCGCCGCGGCGGCCTGTTCGGCACGATCGCGACGCCGCTGCGCTCGCCCGACGCGCTGGCCGAAGCTGAGGCGACGCTCGAACTGTTCCAGATCGGCCTCTACCGCCACACGCCGGCGAACACGCTGCCGCAGGGCATCCGAAAGCTGCTCGACATCGGCATGGCGGTGGTCGGCTGGCCGCGCCTCCTGCTGCTCGACGAGCCGACCAGCGGCATCTCGATCGAGGAGAAGTTCAGCCTGATGAGCGTCGTCATGACGGCGCTGAAGAGCCGCAAGATCACCGTGCTGTTCGTCGAGCACGACATGGAGATCGTCGGCCGTTTCGCGGAGCGGGTGCTCGCCTTCTACGACGGCACCGTCATTGCCGACGGTCCGCCCCAGGAGACGCTCGGCCAGCCGCGCGTGCAGGAGCTGATCACCGGCGTCAAGCTCAAGACCCCGGGGGCGGCGCATGCTTGAAGTCTCCGGCCTCAGCGTCTCGATCGGGTCGATCCCGATCATCCGCGACGCTTCCCTATTCATGACCGAAGGCCAGATGTGTGGCCTCATCGGGCGCAACGGGGCGGGGAAGACGACCCTGTTGCGGGCATTGATGGGCGCGCTGCCGGCCGGCGGCAAAGCCGAGCTCGGTCATGTCGATCTCCTGGCGCTGCCGCCGCATCGGCGGGCGAGCCTTGGCATCGGCTACATGCCGGAGGATCGGCGGCTGGTGCCGGAGTTCACGGTCGAGGAGAACATCCGCCTGC
Organism: Pseudolabrys sp.; assembly: GCA_051959715.1. GTDB lineage: Bacteria > Pseudomonadota > Alphaproteobacteria > Rhizobiales > Xanthobacteraceae > Pseudolabrys. Next base: position 6,906 of record JBQCFB010000518.1, on the reverse strand, counting down.
CGACCTGGTCAACGCAGGTCGATGGCGTCGACGCGCGGCTCGAATGGATTTTCGGCATCATGCCGGAGGTGGCACGCTTTGCGTCGCGCCGCGCGCTGGAGCTGTCCGGCGGCCAGCAGAAGATGGTGGCGCTGGCGCGCGCGCTGATGGCCGGCACGCGCATCCTGCTGCTCGACGAACCGTTCGAGGGGCTGGCGCCGGCGCTGGCGCGGCGGCTCGGCGAGGTTCTGGCCAATCTCAAGACCGAGGGCGTGTCGGTTCTGATCGCCGAGTCGAACGAGGTGCACGTGCTCGATCTGCTGGCGCGCGCCTACCGTATCGAGCGCGGTGTCGTTGCCGCGGCGTGAGCGCCGGAAACAGTTCAGCCTTCCCGCGGGGCGGGAAGGCTGATGGATTGTCCGGCAGAGGCGCTGCCTACAGCACCATATTCGTCGTCGGATCGATCAGGTGCATGTGGTCCATGTTGGCGCGCAGCCGCATGGTGCTACCGGCTTCGCCCGCTGCGGTCGGCTCGACGCGCGCGCAGATCTCGGTGCCGTTGATCGAGAAATAGACCATTGTCTCCATGCCCATCGGCTCGACCACGTCGAGCATGGCGTCGAAATCGCTGCCGCCGCCGGAGGCGCCGTTGCCCGCATGCGGCTCGGTGATGTGCTCGGGTCGCAGGCCGAACGTCATCTCCTTGCCGACGACCGGGCGGTAGCGCGCGGAGCGCGAGGCCGGGACCGGCAGCGCGATCTTGTCCGACAGCCGCACGCGCAGCGCGTCGCCGTTCGATTCGACCGTGCAGGGGATGAAGTTCATCGCCGGCGAGCCGATGAAGCCGGCGACGAAGCGCGTGCGCGGCTTGTGATAGAGCTCCTGCGGCGGGCCGATCTGCTCGATGATCCCGTTGTTCATGACGACGACCCTGTCGGCCAGGGTCATGGCCTCGACCTGGTCGTGCGTCACGTAGACGGTGGTCGTCTTCACCTTCTGGTGCACGCGCTTGATCTCGGTGCGCATCTGCACCCGGAGCTTGGCGTCGAGGTTCGACAGAGGCTCGTCGAACAGGAACACCTTCGGATTGCGCACGATGGCGCGGCCCATGGCGACGCGCTGGCGCTGGCCGCCGGACAGCGCCTTCGGGCGCCGCTCGAGCAGTTCGGTGATGTCGAGGATGCGCGCGGCCTGCTCGACGCGGCTCTTGATTTCGGCCTTGGAGAATTTCCGCAGCTTCAGCCCGAACGCCATGTTCTCGAACGAGGTCATGTGCGGGTAGAGCGCGTAGTTCTGGAACACCATGGCGATGTCCCGGTCCTTCGGCGGCAGGTCGTTGACCACCTCGCCGCCGATCGAAATGTCACCGGCCGTGATCTCCTCGAGTCCTGCGATCATGCGCAGAGTCGTGCTCTTGCCGCAGCCCGACGGGCCGACCAGCACGACGAACTCGTTGTTCGGAATATCGAGGTCGATCGAACGGACGGCTTCGACGTCACCGTACTTCTTCACGACTTGACGCAATGTAACTTCGGCCATTGTTCTCAGCCCTTGGTGGCGCCGGCGGTTAAGCCCGCAATGTAGTAGTCCATCAGGAACGCGTAGATGATCAGCGGCGGTGCGGCGGCGACGAGCGCGCCGGCCATGAGCATGCCCCACTTGTAGACGTCGGCGCGGATCAGGCTCGTGACGGTGCCGACCGTGAGCACCTGCTGGTCGGAGGAGTAGAGGAAGGCCATCGGATAGACGAAGGCCGCCCACGACACGGTGAAGGCGAAGATCGTGGCGGCGATGATGCCGGGCAGGGCGACCGGGATGAAGATCTTGGTCAGCATCTGCATGTGGCCGGCGCCATCGATCAGCGCCGCCTCGTCGAGCTCCTTTGGAATCGACTGGAAGTAGCCGATCATGATCCAGGTGCAGAACGGCACCGTCAGCGTCGGATAGACGAGGATCATGCCCCAGTAGGAGTTCAAAAGGCCGACCGCCTTGACGATCTGGAACAGCGGAATGAACAGGAGCGTGTCCGGCACGAGATAGGTCAGGAAGATGCCGGTGGCGAGGATGCCCGAACCCCAGAACTTCATGCGCCCGAGCGCGAAGGCCGCGAGCACGCTCACCACCATGGTGATGCAGACCACGGACACCGTCACGATCGCGGTGTTCTTGAAGTAGATCAGGAAGTCCGTCTGCGTCAGCAGGATCTTGAACTGGTCGAGCGTGAAGCCGTCGGCGATGATCCACGGATTGGTCGCCATGTGGGCGACCTCGGCGTCGGTCTTGAACGCCGTGACCACCATGTAATAAGGCGGGATCAGGAAGAAGATCGCAAACATGATGAGGAAGACGTAGGACGCGATCAGCGCCCAGCGGCGGTTGTTGCGCAGGCTCGACCGCTTCGCCTGCGCGCGCGTCGACGGTACGGATACGGCCGCAGTGCTCATCCGATTTCCCTTCCACGTTTACGCACGCCGCGCAGGATGAAGACCGCCGCGATCGCCAGGATCGGCAGCATGAACAGCGACGTCGCGGCGCCCAGAGGCAGGTCGCCCGAACGAATGCCGAGCATGAAGGAGTAGGTCGCGAACACATGCGTCATGTTGCGCGGGCCGCCCGCGGTCATGATCTGCACGATGTCGAAATTGGCGAAGGTGACGATCAGCGAGAACAGGATGGTGATCGCCATGATGTTGCGCATCATCGGCAGCGTGATGTGCACGAACTTCTGCCAGGCGCTGGCGCCGTCGATCGATGCGGCTTCATAGAGCTGCTCCGGCACCGACTTCAGCGCGGCGAGGTACATGATCAGGAAGAACGGCGCGCCGTACCAGACGTTGACCAGGATCACGGAGAAGCGGGCCCAGTATGGGTCCGAAAGCCACGGGATTTCGTCGAAGCCGAGGCTCGTGAGCACGTAGTTGAAGGCGGAGTGCGTCGGGTCGAACAGCCACCACCAGCCGAGCGAGGACAGCGCCAGCGGGATCACCCAGGGCACCAGCAGCATGCCGCGCCACTTGCGCTGGCCCTTCACCGGCAAGTTGTTGATCAGGTGCGCCGTGATGAGCCCGATCAGCGCTTTGAAGAACACGGCGGAGATCGCGAAGATCGCCGACTGCTGCACGACCATCCAGAACACGTCGCGCGACAGCAGGAAGCGGTAATTGCCGAGACCGATGAACTTGGTCTGCGCCTTGTTCAGCATCGACAGCCAGATCGAGTAGAAGGCCGGATAAATGACGAGGCATGAAATGATCAGGATCAACGGCAGGCACATCAGGAACGCGATCGTCGATCGCTGATGCATGAATTTGGCGAAGCCGCTGCGGCGAGTGGGTGCGGCGGCGGATTGTGACCCCGTCCAGCGCTGGACTGTGTCGGCCATGCGAGCGATCTCCGGCTGTCGTCGGATTTGGAACTCGGTCGGTCTTCTTAAAGTTGCGCATGCCGGCCCGGTGGGCCGGCATGCGTCTTTGTCAGATTGCGACGCGCTGCATCAGGCGCGTAGCGTGCCTTCCAGCTCGTTGGCGGCCCACTTGATGACGGCGTCGAGCTTCTCGTTGCCCTGTGTGAACTTCGCCACCATGACGGTGTTGATCGCCTGATTGTACATCTGGGCGCCAACCTCGGCGCGCGCCGGCGCGCCGAACACGGCCGTCTCTTCGTCGCCGCGCGGCGGATAGCTGTACGCGGTGCCGACCGGCGGCTCGACCTTCTTCCAGGTGTCGAGATCGTAGAGGCTCTTGAACGACGGCAGATCGTAGCCGTAGGACGCCTCGACGAGCTGGGCCACCTGCGCGCGCTGCGAGATGAAGTGCAGCAGGTCCTTGGCCGCCGACTTGTTCTTCGAGAACTGCCACAGGCCGTAGAACTGCGGCAGCTGGCCGACGAAGCGGCCCTTCGGGCCCTTCGGCATGGCGTGATGCCAGATGTTCTTGGCGACGTCCGGATTGTCGCGCTTGGCGACAGCCCACGAGCTCGGCGGGTTCATGATGCCCGAGCCCTTGCCCGAGATGATCCAGCGGTTGTTGCCTGCGTCGTCCCAGGCGTAGACCTCCGGCGGGTTCACCGCCATCAGCTTCTTCATGTACTCGAGCGCCTTGCGGGTCTCGTCGGAGTCGATCTTGATATTGTCCTTCTCGTCGATGAACACGACGCCCTGCGACTTGAAGAACGCGCCGACCCAGTCGACCGCGTCGGAGGCCTGGCCCATCGGCAGACCGACCGGGAAGCCGGCCTTGTGCAGCTTCTGCGCGCAGTCGAGATAGAGATCCCAGGTCCACTTGTCGGTCTGCGCCTTGTCGTATTTCGACTCGTCGTTCGGGAACATGGCGCGCAGATCGACGCCGCAATACTTTTCGTAAAGGTCGAAGCGCGACTGGCAGGGCTTCACCTGGCTGCCGACGGTGGTCGGGATGCCGCGCCACGAGCCCTTCACCTTCGCCAGATATTCGGCGACCGGGCTGATCGGGCCGAGCTCCTTGATCACCGCGTTGACGACGTCGTCGAGCGGCTCGAGCTTGTCCTGGTGGATACGGATGTTCCAGTCGCGATGCGACATGATGTCGTGGCCGGTGCCCGCCTGGGCTTCCGCGGCCGCGGTCAATTTGTCCTTTTCACCCTGCGAGGTGATGTAGTCGATATGGACTTCGACCTTGTTCTTGTCGCCCCATTCCTTGGTGATTTTGTCGAGTGCTTTGTTGGCGCCCGGAACCCAGTGGTCCCAGCAGCCCATCGTGATGGTGCCGGCGGCGTACGTGCCGCTGACGTAAGGTGAGGAAATTGCAGCAGCGGAACCGAGAGCGGCAGTCTTGAGTACGGAGCGGCGCGAGATACGGGTCGATGGCATATTAATTCCTCCCGATATTGCCATTTTCGTCCTGGCGTTGATGGAAAGGATACAGAGGCTGTTTGGAAAGGCTAGAGAATTGTGCGCGCATGTCTTTCGATGTCGTGCCGCGCTGCAACATGATGCGCGCCCACGTCGGATCCGCTGCGCGCGGTGGGCACAACGCGCGTCTTATGCGGCCGCGCCGCATGCCCTATAAGTTGGTTGCGCTTGGTAACTGTAACTGCGAATGAGCATCCGTCACGCACGCACTACCATCCGTAGTCGTGTCGTCCGCGCCTAATAAGGAGGCATTTCCGTGAGCGATCCGCGCTTCATCCGGCTCTCGGCCGACGACAACGTCGTGGTCGCGGTCGATCAATTTCCGGTGGGCGGCAGCGTCGCGGGCGTCGCCGCGCGCGAGCGCGTGCCGCGCGGTCACAAGATGGCTGTGGTTCCGATCGCGATCAACGAGCCGGTGCGCAAATACGGGCAGATCATCGGCTTCGCCTCGAAGGCGATTGCGCCCGGCGACTGGGTGCACGAGCACAACGTCGTCATGCACGACTTCGCGCGCGACTACCGCTTCGCCGAAGGCGCAAAGAACGACGAGATCCTGCCGCCGGAGATGCGCGCAACCTTCGACGGCTATGTGCGCGCCAACGGCAAGACGGGCACGCGCAATTACATCGGCGTGCTGACCTCGGTGAATTGCTCGGCCTCGGTCGCCAAGTTCATCGCCGAGCAGGTGAATCGCTCCGGTATTCTTGACGATTATCCAGGAATCGACGGCGTCGTGCCCTTCGTGCACGGCACCGGCTGCGGCATGGCGGCGCGCGGCGAGGGCTGGGACGTGCTCCAGCGCACGCAGTGGGGTTACGCCACGCATCCCAATCTCGGCGCGGCGCTGATGGTCGGTCTCGGCTGCGAGGTGTTCCAGATCGACCGCATGAAGGACGATTACGGCCTCGTCGAGGGCGACCACTTCCAGACCATGACCATCCAGGCGACCGGCGGCACGAAGAAGACCGTCGCCGAGGGCGTCGAGCGCATTAAGGCGATGTTGCCGGTGGCGGCGCGGGCGAAGCGCGAGACGCGCCCCGCGTCCGAGATCGTGCTGGCCCTGCAATGCGGCGGCTCGGATGGTTATTCCGGCATCACCGCCAATCCCTCGCTCGGCGCTGCCGTCGATCTGCTGGTGAAGCACGGCGGCACCGGCGTGCTCGCCGAGACGCCGGAGATCTACGGCGCCGAGCATCTGCTCACGCGCCGCGCCGTGAACGCGAAGGTCGGCGAGAAGCTGGTCGAGCGTATTCGCTGGTGGGAGGATTACACCGAGCGCAATCGCGGCGAGATGAACAACAATCCGTCGCCCGGCAACAAGGCCGGCGGGCTCACCACCATCCTCGAGAAGTCGCTCGGCGCCGCGGCCAAGGGCGGCTCGACAACGATGCGTGCGGTCTACGAATATGCCGAGCCGATCAAGGACAAGGGCTTCGTGTTCATGGACACGCCCGGCTACGATCCGGTTGGTGCGACCGGGCAGGTCGCCGGCGGCTGCAACGTCATGTGCTTCACCACGGGGCGCGGCTCCGCCTTCGGCTGCAAGCCGACGCCGTCGATCAAGCTCGCCACGAACCATTACGTCTACGAGACGATGGTCGACGACATGGACATCAATTGCGGTGATGTCGTCGACGGCACGCCGGTCGCCAAGAAGGGCGAGGAGATATTCAACAAGGTGCTCGCGGTCGCCTCCGGCGCGCACACCAAGTCGGAGGATCTGGGCTACGGCGACCTCGAATTCGTGCCCTGGACCATCGGCGCGACGATGTAGGGACGCCTCGTGGTGAGGAGCGCCGCGCAAGCGACGCGTCTCGAACCATGAAGCGGCCTCAGCCTTCGAGACGCCTGACTTCGGCGGGCTCCGCAGGATGAGGACCGGAGCCCTTGCCTTCGCCGGATTCGCTTCTATCGTGCGCGGGCGTTAGCGGAAGGAACAAGAAGATGACTGGTCACGGCGGCAAGCCGAAACTGCGGTCGCAGCTCTGGTTCGACAACCCCGACAATCCCGGCATGACGGCGCTCTATCTCGAGCGCTA
>JBQCFB010000517.1:0-2387 GCA_051959715.1 Pseudolabrys sp. | reverse complement strand
AGCACGATGGCGAAGGGCTTGCCGACATTCGCTTGCGTCGCCTCGGCAAACTTGCGGGCGCCGGATGTGTTGAAGCGGAAGGAGACCACCGGCTCGGAGGTGCGCGGGTCGAAGCCCGGCTGCGCGTCGGTCAGGTCGCCGCCCGACACCAGCACGCGCTTCTCGATGACGTATTTCTGGCCGGCATCCTTGCCGGTCCCGGATAGAAGCTCATCCTCCGGCGGAAGCGAGCCTTGCTGCGCCTGCTCGGGCGACACGTTGGTGTCGACCATGCGGAAGTCGAGCTTGGCGGTCTTGCCGAGGAGCTGCTTGAGGCGGGTCGGATCCTGCAAGCCGGGCACCTGCACGAGAATGCGGTCGGAGCCTTCGCGCTGGATCAGCGGCTCGACGGTGCCGAGCTCGTTGACTCGGCGCTCGATGATCTGGATCGACTGGTCGACCGACTGGCGTACGCGATCGACGATCGCCGGCTCGCTGAGCGTCAGGCGGTAGAGGTTGCCGTCATTGGTGATGTCGATATTGCGCTGGCCGGTCGCGCTCATAATGCCGCCTAGCGGCTGCGACAGGGTGGCGAGCTTTTCGCGCGCCTGGCCCGCATTCCCGCCTTCACGGATGCGCACCTCGACGCTGTTGCCGCGCACGACGAGGCCGGTATAGCCGATGCGCGCGTCACGCAGCACGCGGCGGACGTCGTCGCGCAGCGCCTCGAGCATGTCCTTGCGGACGGTCTTGGTGTCGACCTCGAGCAGGATGTGCGATCCGCCTTGCAGGTCGAGACCGAGAACGACGTGGCGCTGCGCCCATTTCGGCCAGGCGTCCACCATCGACGTGGGCAGGAAATTTGGAACCGCGCACAGGCAGACGACGAGCGCCGTAAGGATGATCGCCGCCGCCTTCCACCGCGTAAAATACAGCATGACGTCCTGACTTCAGAAGCTGATGCGAAGCGCTTCCGGCGGATCAGCCGGCCGAAGCGTCGTCCTTGACCGGCTCGCCCTTGGCGCGGACATCCGTAATCATCGAGCGCACCTGCCGGATGCGCACCCCGTCGGCAACCTCGATCTCGATCTGCTCGTCGTCGACGACCTTGGTGACCTTGCCGATGAGGCCGCCATTGGTGATGACGGTATCGCCGCGCCGCACGGCCTTGACCAGTTCCTGATGCGACTTCACCCGCTTCTGCTGCGGGCGCAGGATCAGGAAATACATGATGACGAAGATCAGCGCGAACGGCAGCAGCTGCACCAGCATGCCACCCTCGCCGCCCGCTCCGCCAAACAGCCCTTGCATCGTAAAAATCCTCGTTCCTTGCGACCGCCAGCCTCAGGCCAAGACGGCGTAAAGCCTCTCGCCGGCGCGGTAAATTCGCGCGGACTATAACCGCCGCCCGCCCAATTGCAACGTCGCGCGGACCGCTGAAAACCGGCCATTTCGAGGCTCTTGGCGGCGGGCGGCTTGCCGGGCCACCCCTGCCCCGCTAAGAGCAGCCTCGCGATCCGACCACAGACGATAGTCCCATGGCCAAGACCAAGAAGCCCAAAAAAACATCCCGAAAGACGTCCGCGAAACCCGCCTCCGGAACGAGCGCCGGCGCCCTCGCGCCGGACGTGCTCGAACGCATTGCCGTGGCGCTGGAGCGCCTCGCGCCGACGGCCAAGGCCGGGGCCGACCTCGACGCCGCTGACGCATTCATCTGGCATCCGGACGGACGGCTCGTGCCGGTGCCGCGCGTCAACCGCGTCGAGATGTCGCTGCTCAAGGGCGTCGACCGGGTTCGCGATACGCTGGTCGAGAACACCGAGCGCTTTGCCCGCGGCCTGCCGGCCAACAATGCGCTCCTGTGGGGCGCGCGCGGCATGGGCAAGTCGTCGCTCGTGAAGGCGTCGCACGCGGCCGTCAACGCGGAGTTCGCGCGCAAGAGCGAGCGCGGCCCCTTGAAGCTGGTCGAGATCCATCGCGAGGACATTGAGAGCCTGCCGGAGCTGATGGCGGTGACGCGGGCCTCCGACTACCGCTTCATCCTGTTCTGCGACGACCTCTCGTTCGACGCCGACGACACAAGCTACAAGTCGCTCAAGGCGGTGCTCGAAGGCGGCATCGAGGGCCGGCCTGAGAATGTCATCTTCTACGCGACGTCGAACCGGCGGCATCTGTTGTCGCGCGACATGATCGAGAACGAGCGCTCGACCGGCATCAATCCCGGCGAGGCGGTCGAGGAGAAGGTGTCGCTGTCCGACCGCTTCGGCCTGTGGCTCGGCTTCCACCGGTGCAGCCAGGACGAATACCTGGCGATGATCGACGGATACGTCAGCCACTACGGCATCAAGGCTGAAACCGAACAATTGCACCGCGACGCGCTGGAATGGTCGACGACGCGTGGCTCGCGC
>JBQCFB010000516.1:0-2762 GCA_051959715.1 Pseudolabrys sp. | reverse complement strand
AAGAACGGCCGCGTCAGGCCGTTGGTGAAGCGCGACAGCGTCAGCGACAGCGGCAATGCCGCCATGCCGAACACGAGCACGTCGGCGACCTTGAACTCCTTGGCGAACGGCCCGACGTTCGAAACCACCATGAGGCCGGACGTCGACATCATGCTCATCATGACGAACAGCAGCCAGAATGTCGGGCTCCGCAACATTTCCTGCGGTGTGTAGCTGCGCTTCGCCTGTATCGTCGACGACGCCGCCGGCGTGTAGCCTTCCGGCACCCAGCCTTCCGGCGGAACGCGCAGCCACTGCGCGGCGAGAATGCCGATCAGGCCCTGGATGATGCCCCAGACGACGAGCGTGTGCGCATAGCCGGAGCTCTTGATCATGCTGTCGATCGGGAAGCTGGTGAAGATCGCGCCGAAGCCGTAACCGGCGGCGGCGAGCCCCGTCGCCAGTCCGCGGCGGTCGGGGAACCAGCGCACCATCAGGCCAATGATGCCGACATAGATGATGCCGGTGCCGAAGCCGCAGATCACGCCGTAGGTGAAATACAAGGCCCAGATATTGTCGACATAGGCCGACAGCACCCAGCCGCCGCCCGACATGAGCGCGCCGGCCGCGATGAGCATGCGCGGGCCGAAGCGGTCGACGAGATAGGCCTGCAACGGCGAGCACCAGGTCTGGAGGATGATGAGCAGCGAGAAGGTCCACTGCAATTCGGCGAGCGTGGTGCCGAGCTTCTGATTGAGCGGGCCGGTGAACAGCGTCCACACATATTGCGGGCTCGATATCGCCATCATGGCGATCAATCCGAGCACGAGCTGCGACCACCGATTCCAGTACCAGGCGGATCGGTCCGCATAAGCCAAGGTTGTCATTGCGATCTCCCCGAACGGGACCGGGCGGTCGCGATGGAGGCCCAGGTTTGATTGTCCGCCCGGACGGGGAGTATTTGCTCGAACGCGGTGGCGCGCAACCGCATGCGGCGCATATCGCACCGCGATATACGCCGGTCAGCCTTCGAGCGGCTCGGTGCCCGTGATCTCGATGCCGAAGCCGCCGAGGCCGACATAAGTGCGCCGAGCCGAGGCGAGCAGCCTGATCGAACGGATGCCGAGATCGCGCAGAATTTGTGCACCGAGCCCAATCTCGCGCCATTGCCGCGAGCGCGCGGCTTCGGTGCCCGTGTCGCCGTGCGGGATTTCGGCGACGGGCACGCCGGCCGTGCCGTCGCGCAGATAGACGATGACGCCCCTGCCCTCCGCCTTGAAGCGGTTGAGCGCGGCATGGATGGTGCGGGCGCCGCCGAACACGTCGCCGATCACGTCGGCGCGGTGCAGGCGCGCCGGCACGTCCTGGCCGTCGCCGAGATCGCCATAGACGAAGGCCATGTGATGCACGCGGTCGAACGGCGTCACATAGGCATAGCCCTTGAGCGGGCCGATGTCGGACATCAGCGTAAACTCGCCGACGCGCTCGACCAGCTTGTCGCGCGTCTGACGATAGGCGATCAGCTCGGCGATCGACAGGTATGCAAGCTTGTGCTTGTGCGCGAAGGCGACGACTTCGGGTCCGCGCATCACGGTGCCGTCGTCGTTCATCAATTCGGACAGGACGCCGACGGCGGGCAGCCCGGCAAGCCGGCACAGGTCGATGCAGGCCTCGGTGTGCCCGGTGCGCATCAGCACGCCGCCCTGTTTCGCCACCAGCGGGAAGACGTGGCCGGGCCGGACGAAGTCGTTGGCGCCGGAATTGTCGTTGGCGAGCGCGCGCACGGTGTTGGTGCGCTCTTCCGCCGAGATGCCGGTGGTCAGGCCGTGCTTGACGTCGACCGTCACGGTGAAGGCGGTGCCGAGCGGCGCATCGTTCTCCGCCACCATCGGCTCGAGACGCAGCTTGCGCGCCTGATCGACCGACAGCGGCGCGCAGACGATCCCGGAGGTGTGGCGAATGATGAACGCCATCTTCTCAGGCGTGCACAACGAGGCGGCGACGAACAGGTCGCCCTCGTTCTCGCGGTCGTCGTCGTCGGTGACGACGACGAGCTCGCCCCGGGCAAAGGCCTTGATCGCCGCATCGACTCGGGCGTGGGTGTCGGACACTTCGATTACCTCTTCGCGCGTCAGCGTTTCGCAAACGGCCAGGCCGTCCCCTCGCCCACCTGCGCGCGATGCATCAGATAGTGATCGGCCAGCACGCAGGCCAGCATCGCCTCGCCGACCGGCACGGCGCGAATGCCGACGCAGGGGTCGTGGCGGCCCTTGGTCATGATCTCGGTCTCGTTGCCGTATCGGTCGACGGTCTTGCGCGGCGTCAGGATCGACGAGGTCGGCTTGACCGCGAAACGCGTGACGATGGTCTGCCCGGTCGAGATGCCGCCGAGAATGCCGCCGGCATGGTTCGAGGTGAAGCGCGGCCTGCTCTCGTTGCCCATCCGCATCTCGTCGGCATTGTCCTCGCCGCGCAATTCCGCCACGGCAAATCCATCGCCGATCTCGACGCCCTTGACCGCGTTGATGCTCATCATCGCGCCGGCAATGTCGGCATCGAGCTTGGCGTAGACCGGCGCGCCCAAACCGGCCGGCACGCCCTCGGCGACGATCTCGATCACCGCGCCGACCGACGAGCCCGCCTTGCGCACCTCGTCGAGATAGCTCTCGTAGAATTTCGCCTGCACCGGGTCGGGGCAGAAGAAAGGGTTGTTGCCGATCTCCTTCCAGTCCCAGCGCGCGCGGTCGATCCTGTGCGGGCCCATCTGCACCAGCGCGCCGCGC
>JBQCFB010000515.1:0-8836 GCA_051959715.1 Pseudolabrys sp. | reverse complement strand
GTACGCGACATGGTCGCCTGACGTTCCCCCTCGGTTCGCGACGTTAAGCTTGTCGTCCGGCCTTGCCTCCGGCCGCGGAATCGTCGCAATTCGGCAACATTGTTGTATAAAAGCATCACTGCCGGACCACCCATAAGGGGCCGGCACGTATGTCCGCTGCACCCTTCCCAATGCCGCCCGGGGGATCATGAGCGTCGATCAGGCTGCCGCTGAAGCTGCGCTGTCGCCGCCGCCGCGTCGCGGCGAGACGCGCATCCTCGGCCCGCTGGCTGTCGGCCTCGCGCTGCTGTCGGCCTTCGCCACCTTCATCGTCCTCGCCGACCTGACGCCGATCGCGCCGAGCCACTACGTCGTGGTCAGCCTGCTGCTGGCGAACGCAGCTACGGTCGTCCTCCTGCTCTCGATCATCGTCCGTGAGGTCTGGCAGGTGGTGCATGCGCGGCGCACCGGCCGCGCCGCCGCGCGCCTGCACGTGCGCATCGTCGGCCTGTTCTCGATCATCGCCGCGGCGCCGGCGATCCTCGTCGCCATCGTCGCCAGCGTCACGCTCGACCGCGGCCTCGACCGGCTGTTCTCCACCCGCACGCGCGCCGCGATCGAGAACTCGCTCGTCGTCGCCGAGGCCTATCTGCACGACCACGCACAGATCGTGCGGTCCGACATCATGGTGATGGGCTTCGACCTCGCGCGGACCAAGCCGCTGTTCGACTCCCAGCCCGAAAAGCTTCCGGAGTTTTTGACGTTCCAGGCCGCGGTGAGGGGACTGGCCGCCGCGATCGTCCTGGACGACAAGCTCAAGGTCGTCGCACGCGCCGACACCAAGGCGAACCAGACCTTCGCGCTGCCGCCGCGCGAGGCGCTCGAACACATCACGACGAAGGAGCCGCAGATCGTGCTGCTGCCCGACACGAATTACGTCGCGGCCGTGGTCAAGCTCGATCAGTTTCCCGACGACTACCTCTACATCACGCGTCTGCTCGATCCGCGCGTCGTGCCGCAATTGCAGGCGACGCGCGCCAGCGTGATCGAGTATTCGACGCTCGAGGCGCGCCGCCTCGGCGTGCAGGTCGCCTTTGCGCTGATGTACACCGTCATCGCGCTCATTGTGCTGCTCTCGGCCGTATGGATCGGCCTCGACTTCGCCAACCGGCTGGTGGCGCCGATCCGCCGCCTGATCGGCGCGGCGACCGCTGTGTCGACCGGCAACCTGTTCGTCCGGGTGCCCGTGCGCCAGTCCGAGGGCGACCTCGCGCATCTCGGCGAGACCTTCAACCGCATGACGCAGGAATTGCGCACGCAGCGCGACGACATCATGCGCGCGCGTGACGTGCTCGACAGCCGTCGTCGGTTCACCGAGGCAGTGCTCGCCGGCGCCTCGGCCGGCGTCATCGGCATTGACGGCCACGGCTGCGTCTCGATTCTCAATCGCTCGGCAGAGAAGCTGATCGGCCGCAGCGAGGCCGAGGCGCTCGGCAAGCCGCTGGCGGAGGTCTTCCCCGAGATCGCCGAGATCATGGCGGCGGCGCAGGACGGCGCCCGCACGCAAGACCAGGTGACGATCACGCGCAACGGCCGCGAACGGAACCTCTCCGTGCGCGTCACCAGCGAGCAGTCTCCCGACGCCGAGCACGGCTACGTCGTCACGCTCGACGACATCACCGAGCTGGTGGCCGCGCAGCGCACCTCGGCCTGGGCCGACGTCGCGCGGCGCATCGCGCACGAAATCAAGAACCCGCTGACGCCGATCCAGCTCTCTGCAGAGCGGCTGCGGCGCAAATACGGCAAGATGATCGTCGAGGATCGCGGCGTGTTCGAGCAGTGCACCGACACGATCGTGCGCCAGGTCGACGACATCCGCCGGATGGTCGACGAGTTCTCGCGCTTCGCGCGCATGCCGAAGCCGGTGATTGCACAGGAGAACGTCGCCGACATCGTGCGCGAGGCCGTGTTCCTCATGCGCGTCGGCCACGCCGACATCGACATGTCGGTCGAGGTCGCGGAAGACCCGATGCCGGCGCAGTTCGACCGCAGGCTCATTTCGCAGGCCCTGACCAACCTGATCAAGAACGCGGCCGAGGCGATCTCGGCCGTGCCGCCGGAAGAGCTCGGCCGCGGCGCGATCAAGGTCACGGTCGCGCGCGAGGGCGAAATCATCGCCATCGACGTCATCGACAACGGCATCGGCCTGCCGAAGGAAGGCCGCTCGCGCCTGCTCGAGCCGTATGTAACCACGCGCGAGAAGGGCACCGGCCTTGGGCTCGCCATTGTCGGGCGTATTTTCGAGGAGCACGGCGGCGGCATCGAGCTGCGCGACGCCGACGAGAAGGTTCCGGGCCAGCGCGGCGCCTGGATGCGCGTCTATTTCCTCGCCGCCGGCAAGGAAAATGCGGGCGAAGCCGCAGCGCCCGACAAGCAGAGAATCGTGAACGAGTAGTGATGCATGTCATCTGAGATACTGATCGTCGACGACGAAGCCGATATCCGCGATCTCGTCGCTGGTATCCTTGAGGACGAGGGCTATGCGACGCGGACCGCGCGCAACAGCGACGATGCGCTCGCCGCGATCGCGACGCGCCGCCCCAATCTCGTCTTCCTCGACATCTGGCTCCAGGGTTCCAAGCTCGACGGGTTGCAGCTGCTCGACGCGATCAAACGCGAGCACGCCGAACTGCCCGTCGTGATGATCTCGGGCCACGGCAACATCGAGACGGCTGTCGCCGCCATCAAGCAGGGCGCCTACGACTTCATCGAGAAGCCGTTCAAGGCGGACCGACTGGTGCTGGTCGCCGACCGCGCGCTCGAGACCTCTCGGCTCAAACGCGAGGTCAAGCAGCTGAAGCAGCTCGCACCGGTCGCCCCGCAGCTCGTCGGTCGCTCCGGTGCCATGTCGCAACTACGCCAAGCGCTCGAGCGCGTCGCGCCGACCAACAGCCGTATCCTCATCGTCGGTCCGTCCGGCGCCGGCAAGGAGCTCGCCGCCCGCACCATCCACGACATGTCGGCGCGCGCGTCGGGGCCTTTCGTCGTCATCAACGCCGCCGCGATCACGCCGGAGCGCATGGAGATCGAGCTGTTCGGCGTCGACCAGACGAACGGCAGCGACCAGAAGAAGCCCGGTGCGCTGGAGGAGGCGCACGGCGGCACGCTATTCATCGACGACGTCGCCGAAATGCCGCGCGAGACACAGAACAAGATCCTGCGCGTGCTGGTCGACCAGACGTTCCAGCGCGTCGGCGGCACCGCCAAGCTCTCGGTCGATGTGCGCATCGTCTCTTCGACGTCGCGCAATCTCGAAGCGCTGATCGCGGAGGGACGTTTCCGCGAAGACCTCTATCACCGGCTTTCGGTCGTGCCGATCCGCGTGCCGGCGCTTGCCGAACGCCGCGAGGACATTCCGGATCTCGTCGACTACTTCATGGACCAGATATCGCAAGCGACCGGCTTGCCGAAACGCCGCATCGGAGAGGACGCCATGGCGGTGCTCCAGTCGCACAACTGGCCGGGCAATGTGCGCCAGCTCCGCAACAACATCGAGCGCCTGATGATCCTCGCCGGCGGCGAGCCGGACGCCGTGCTCGACGCCTCCATGCTGCCGCCCGACGTCGGCTCGATGGTGCCGTCCATGCCCAACGGCAATGGCGGCGAGCAGCTCATGGGCCTGCCGCTGCGGGACGCCCGCGAAGTGTTCGAGCGCGAATATTTGGTGGCGCAGATTTCCCGCTTCGGCGGCAACATTTCGCGCACCGCCGAATTCGTCGGCATGGAGCGCTCAGCACTCCATCGCAAGCTCAAGGCGCTGGGAATCGGGTAAGCATTTTCCATGTCACGCATTGCCTATGTGAACGGCCGCTACCTGCCGCACGCTCAAGCCGCCGTCTCGATCGAGGACCGCGGTTACCAGTTCGCCGATGGCGTCTACGAGGTCTGCGAAGTCAATAACGGCCGGCTGGTCGACGAGACCCGCCACATGGCGCGCCTCGACCGCTCTCTCCGCGAACTGCGCATGGCACGGCCCATGTCGGCCAAGGCGCTCTCGCATGTGCTGCGCGAGACGGTGCGCCGCAATCGCGTGCGCGAAGGCATCGTCTACGTCCAGGTCACGCGTGGTGTCGCGCCGCGCGACTTTCCGTTTCCGGCCGGCGGCACGCGCTCGAGCCTTGTCGTCACCTCGCGCAGCTTCGATCGCGCCAGGCTTGAGAAGCAGGCGGAGCAGGGGATCGACGTCGTCACCGTGCCCGACATCCGCTGGCAGCGCGTCGACATCAAGACGGTGGCGCTCCTGCCGAACGTGCTCGCCAAGCAGGCGGCGCGCGACAAGGGTGCGCGCGAGGCCTGGATGGTGGACGGCGATGGGCGCGTCACAGAGGGCGCCTCGTCCAATGCATGGATCGTCACGCGCGATGGCGTGCTCGTCACGAGGCCGCTCGATACCGGCATCCTGCCGGGCATCACCCGCTCCGTTGTGATGGACGAGCTCAAGGCGCAGGGGCTCAAGGTCGAGGAGCGCGCCTTCACGGTCGAAGAGGCCTATGCCGCGCGCGAGGCGTTCGTCACCTCGGCGAGCCAGATCGTGATGCCCGTCGTCAGCATTGACGGTCGGCCGGTCGGTAATGGCGCACCAGGGCTGATCACCTCTGGCCTTCGCCGCGACTACCACCAGCACGCCGAGATCGCCTGACCGCGCGCCGTGCGCGCCCCTCGACCGGGCAGAGGAAATCGATAAATTTCAGCGACTTGGCCCGTGAAGGGCCAACTAGCGCTTGCGCCTGTGCCGGGTGTGCCATCTAATAGGCTCTTTCCGGGCTAGGGCCGCAGGGTTGTGGGACCCGCGCGGCGCGTGCGGGCTTGTCCGCAGGCGAAAAAAGAACCGGCAATGAAGGTCCCGTGCGTAAAGACACGGGCAAAAAACGGAACACGGCCATGGCAGCCGAACGTGCGCAAAATCTGCAAGACACCTTCCTCAATCACGTCCGCAAAGCAAAAATCCCGCTCACCATCTTCCTGGTGAACGGAGTGAAGTTGCAGGGCGTTGTGACATGGTTCGATAATTTCTGCGTGTTGCTGCGGCGGGATGGACATTCCCAGCTCGTCTACAAGCACGCGATTTCGACCATCATGCCCGGTCACCCGATCCAGCTGTTCGAAGGCGGGGAAGAGGCCGGCGGAGACAAAGCCTGATTGGAACCACGCCGTCGTGACCGTGACGCCGATCGTCTGACCCCGACAGGGGTCGAGACCGGGCGCGCGATCGTCATCGAGCCATGGCTGAAGCAAGCGGCCGCGCGCGGGTCATCGCGCGACGGCGACTTGCGCACGCCTGAAGCGCGGCTGGAAGAAGCCGCGGGGCTGGCGCGCGCCATCGATCTCAACGTCGTGGAGCAGGGCCTCGTCACGTTGGGCGAGATCCGGCCCGCGACCTATATCGGCAAGGGCAAGGTCGACGAGATCGCCGGGCTGGTGAAGAGCCTTGAGGCCTCGGTCGTGATCATGGACTGCCCGGTTTCGCCGGTGCAGCAGCGCAATCTCGAGAAGGCCTGGGGCGCCAAGGTCATCGACCGCACCGGCCTCATCCTCGAAATCTTCGGCCGCCGCGCGCGCACGCGCGAGGGCACGCTCCAGGTCGAGCTGGCGCATCTGAGTTACCAAAAGACGCGCCTCGTGCGCGCCTGGACGCATCTCGAACGACAGCGCGGCGGCTTCGGCTTCCTCGGCGGGCCGGGCGAGACGCAGATCGAGGCCGACCGCCGCGTCATCGGCGAGCGCATCGCGCGCATCGAGGAGGAGCTGGAAAAGGTCAAGCGCACGCGCTCGCTTCATCGCGAGAGCCGCAAGCGCGTGCCTTACCCGATCGTCGCGCTGGTCGGATATACGAACGCCGGCAAATCGACGCTGTTCAACCGCATGACGCAGGCGACCGTACTGTCGGCCGACATGCTGTTCGCCACGCTCGATCCGACCTTGCGCGCCGTCGACCTGCCGCACGGCAGCCGCGTAATTTTATCCGATACGGTCGGCTTCATCTCCGACCTGCCGACCATGCTGGTCGCGGCCTTCCGCGCCACGCTGGAGGAGGTGATCGAGGCCGACGTCATCCTGCACGTGCGCGACATCGCGCATGAGGACGCGGCGGCCCAGTCGCGCGACGTGGCGCAGGTGCTCGAAGAGCTCGGCATCGCGCCGACGGACCCGCGTCTGATCGAGGTCTGGAACAAGATCGACCGGCTCGACGCCGATGCACGCGCGCGCGCCGACAATCTCTCCGAGCGCGCGACATCCGGGCAACGCCCGGTCATGGTTTCGGCGCTGACAGGCGAGGGGATCGAGGCGCTCGACGCGGCGATCGAGCGGCGCCTCGGCGAGAAGCGTCAGACGCTGTCGCTGTCGCTCGATCCGGCCGACGGGGCGGGGCTCTCCTGGCTCTACCGGCATTCGGAAGTGCTCAAGCGCGATATGGGAGAGGACGGCCGCCTCGCCGTCACAGTGCGCGCCGACGCCAAGAACGCCGAGATCGTGCGGAAGAAGTACACCGCGGCCTAGTTAGGCGCCGCGCGCTTTTTCCTCTTCCTTCGCCGCATCCCAGAGCGCGTCCATTTCGGCCAGTGTCGCATCGCCGGGCGTTTTGCCTTGCGCCGCAAGCGCGCGCTCGATCGAGGCGAACCGGCGCTCGAACTTACGGTTCGTCGCGCGCAGGATGCCTTCCGGGTCCGCCTGAAGATGCCGCGCGAGATTGACGACGGCGAACAGCAGGTCGCCGACTTCGGTCGCGGCGTGCGCCTCGTCCTGCTCGTCGAGCGCGGCCTCGATCTCGTCGGCTTCCTCACGAATCTTGGCCAACACCGCGCGCGGGTCGTTCCAGTCGAAACCGACCTGGCCGGCCTTGTTCTGGAGTTTGAGCGCGCGCGTTAACGCGGGCAGGGCGACCGGCACGCCGCCCAGCGCGCCCTGAGGCTCCTCGCCGCGTCCGGCCTTTTCGTCAGCCTTGATCCGCTCCCACAGGCCCTTGACCGCCTCGACGGTCTTGCCGTCGGCGTCGGCGAAGACGTGCGGATGCCGACGGATAAGCTTGGTGGTGATCGCCTCGACGACGCCGCCGAAGTCGAACGTGCCTTGCTCCTGCGCCATGCGGGCGTGGAAGACGACCTGGAGCAACAGATCGCCGAGTTCGTCCTTGAGGTGGTCGAGGTCACCGCGCGCGATCGCGTCGGCCACCTCGTAGGCTTCCTCGAGCGTATAGGGCGCGATGGTGTCGAAGGTCTGCTCGAGGTCCCAGGGGCAGCCGGAGCCGGGCGTGCGCAGCGCCGCCATGATCTCGATGAGACGGCCAATGTCCCGGGACGGCTTCACGGCGCCAGCCATCCTCGATTCGCATAAGACATATTATGGAATATTCGTAGATACCCGGATCGGACCGCAACATGAAGCTCTGCCGTTAAGAATCGGCCCGACAACGATAATCCGGCGGCCAACTCAGGCATCGAAGGTCATCCCGTCGAATCCCGGCGCGATGTGCTTGGGCAGTTCGGCCGTGAGCACGGCGTAGTCCATGTCGGTGTGAAGGTTGGTCAGGATGGCGCGCTTGGGCTTCACGCGGTCGATCCAGTACAGGGCCTCATCGAGGTTGAGATGGCTCGGATGCGGCGCCCGGCGCAACGCATCGACGATCCAGACGTCGAGGCCGGCCATCAGCGGCAGGCTCTCGTCGGGCAGGTACTTGATGTCGGCCGAATAGGCCACGTTGCCGATGCGGAAGCCGAGCGACGGGATGTCGCCGTGGTTCTGCAGCACCGGGGTGACCTCGATATCGCCGCCCTGCCCCGAAATCGTGATGGTCTGGCCCGGCACCAGACGCCGCTCGTGCGCGATCGGCGGATATTCCGAGCCCGGCGGCGTCATGAAGCAATAGCCGAAGCGGGCGTGCATGGCGCGCGAGGTCGGCTCGTCGAGCCAGACGTCGACCTGGCGGCGCTTCTTGACGAAGAGCGGCCGCAGGTCGTCGATGCCGTGCGTATGGTCGGCGTGCTCGTGCGTGATCAGGACGCCGTCGAGCCAGTCGACCTCGGCGTCGAGCAACTGCTCGCGGCAGTCCGGCGAGCAGTCGATCAGGACCCGCGTGCGATGCCCCTGCGCATTTGCGCGTTCGATCAATAAGGAGCAGCGCCGGCGGCGGTTTTTCGGGTTGTTCGGGTCGCACGAGCCCCAACCCAAGGCGACGCGCGGCACGCCCATCGACGAGCCGCAGCCGAGGATCCTGAAGGTCAAGCTCATGCGGCGCTGGCCAATGTCTGCGGGACCTTGTCGAACAGGCGGAAGAAGTTTTCGGTCGTCTGCCGCGCGATTTCGGGCGCCGACACGCCGCGCGTCTCGGCCAGTACTTTGGCCGTCTCAGCAACATAGGCCGGCTCGCAGCGCTTGCCGCGGTACGGCACCGGCGCGAGGAACGGCGAATCCGTCTCGACCAGGATGCGGTCTGCCGGCAGGTCCTTGGCGATGTCGCGCAGCGCCTGAGAGCCCTTGAAGGTCAGGATGCCGGTGAAGCCGATATAGAGGCCGAGATCGATGGCGGTGCGAGCAAGCGCCGCGCCGGCGGTGAAACAGTGCAGGACGGCCTTGAAGGGGCCCCTGGCCGTCTCCTCCGTCAGGACGGCGGCCATGTCGGCGTCGCAGTCGCGCGAATGGATGACCAAAGGCAGGCCTGTTTCCCGTGCTGCTGCAATGTGTTCGCGGAAGCTCTTCAATTGATCGTTCCGCGGCCCAGTGTCGTAATGGTAGTCGAGCCCGGCCTCGCCAATGGCCACGACCTTCGGATGCTTCGACAGGCCGACCAGCGTCCTGGCGT
>JBQCFB010000514.1:0-3243 GCA_051959715.1 Pseudolabrys sp. | reverse complement strand
TCGCGCACTTCCTCGAGCACCTGATGTTCAAGGGCACGGCGAAGCACCCGGCCGGCGAGTTCTCGCAGGTCGTGGCGCGTCTCGGCGGCCAGGAGAACGCCTTCACGACCAGCGACTACACCGGCTACTTCCAGCGCGTGCCGAGCGCCAACCTCGCGACCGTTATGGCCTTCGAGGCCGACCGCATGACCGGCCTCCAACTCACCGATGAGGTGGTGCTGCCCGAGCGCGAAGTTATTCTCGAAGAGCAGAACCAGCGCATCGGCAACAATCCGCGCGCCAGGCTGTCCGAGCAGATCGCCGCGGCGCTCTATCTCAACAGCCCATACGGCCGTCCGGTGATCGGCTGGCGCCACGAGATGGAGCAGTTGACGCGCGACGACGCGATCGGCTTCTACCGGCGCTTCTACGGCCCGAACGACGCGGTGGTCGTGATCGCCGGCGACGTGACGCCGGAGGCGGCGCTGAAGCTCGCCAACGACACCTACGGTAAGATCGCGCCGCGCGCCTCGATCCCGCCGCGCGTGCGGCCGCAGGAGCCCAAGCCGATCGCGGCGCGCTCGCTGACGCTCGCCGATCCGCGCGTCGAGATGCCGATTCTGCAGCGCGACTATCTCGTGCCGTCGTTCCACACCGCCAAGCCCGGCCAGTCCGAGGCGTTGGAAGTGCTCGCCCACGTTCTCGGCGCGGGCTCGAACAGCCGCCTCTACCGCGCGCTGGTCATGGATCAGAAGATCGCCGTCGCCGCCGGCACCTATTACGAAAGCTCGGCGCTCGACGACACGCGGTTCGGAGTCTACGGCTCGCCGAAAGACGGGGTGACGCTGCCGCAGCTCGAGACGGCGATCGACGCCGTCATCGCCGATGTGGCCGCCAAGGGCATCACCGCGGAGGAACTCGAGCGCACCAAGACGCGGCTCATCGCCGACGCGGTCTACGCCCATGACAGCCAGGCCAGCATGGCCCGCTGGTACGGCAGCGCGCTCACCACCGGCGCCACAGTCGACGACGTGACGCACTGGCCCGACCGCATCCGCAAGGTGACCGCCGAGGCGGTGCAGGACGCCGCGCGCCAGTGGCTCGACAAGAAGCGGTCGGTCACCGGCTATCTGATCAAGGATACGACCCCGCAGGCGGAGCGCCGTTCATGACACGTCACGTAAGACTGCTCGCGTTCGCCGCGCTCTTCTGCTTCGCCGCGCCGCTCGCCCACGCCGTCACCATCGAGAAGATCGTCAGCCCGTCCGGCATTCCGGCCTGGATGGTGCGCGAGACATCGACGCCGCTCGTTGCGCTGAGCTTCGCCTTCCATGGCGGCTCCAGCCAGGATGAGGCGGGCAAGGCCGGCACGGCCAATCTCGTCGCCGACATGCTCGACGAGGGCGCTGGTGATCTCGATTCCGCGACCTATCACCGGCGGCTCGAGAATCACGCCATCGAGATGGGCTTCCAGGTCGGCCGCGACTATTTCCACGGCACGCTTCGGACGCTCAACGAGCACCGCGACGAGGCCTTCGGTCTGCTCGGCCTCGCGCTCACCAAGCCGCGCTTCGACGCCGACGCGGTCGAGCGCGTGCGCGGGCAGGTGCTCGCCGTTCTGCGCCGCGAGAACACCAATCCGAACTCGCTCGCCAGCCGGAGCTGGTGGCACACCGCCTTCCCGCAGCATCCCTACGGCCACGAGGCGCGCGGCGCGCTCGACACGGTGCCGCTGATTTCGGCAACCGATCTGCACGATTTCGTGCACCGCACTTTCGCGCGCAACGAGCTGACGATCTCGATCGTCGGCGACATCGACGCCAGGACCGCCGGAGAGCTGATCGACCGCGCCTTTGCCGGCCTGCCGGCGAAGAACCAGCTCAAGCCGATCCCGATGGCGACGCCGCAGGGCATCGGCCGCCGCATCGTCATCGACGTCGACGTGCCGCAGGCCGTCGTCACCTTCGGCGGCAACGGCATCGAACGCAACGATCCCGATTTCATGGCCGGGTACGTCGTCAACCACATCCTCGGCGGCGGCAGCTTCTCCTCGCGGCTCTATCGCGAGGTGCGCGAGAAGCGCGGGCTCGCTTATGGCGTTTCCGACAGCCTGGTCTGGTTCAGGCGCGCCGCGGTCGTGCTCGGCGGCACGGCGACGCGCGCCGACCGCACGGCCGACGCCCTCGACATCATCGAGAAAGAGACCAAGCGCATGGCCGACAACGGCCCGACCGCGGACGAGCTTGCGGCGGCCAAGTCGTACCTCAAGGGCGCTTATGCGCTCTCGCTCGATTCATCGAGCAAGGTCGCGGCGCAGATCACGCAGATCCAACTCGACAATCTCGGCATCGATTACATCGACAGGCGCCAGAAGCTGATCGACGCGGTGACCATCGAGGACGCGCGGCGCGTCGCCAAGCGACTGTATGGCGGTGGCATGCTGGTGACGGTCGCCGGCAAGCCGAAGGGCCTCGCGTCGAGCGGAACCGCGAATTGAAGCGTGCGTTGATACGCCGTCGTCTCTTCTGCGTCATGGCCGGGCTTGTCCCGGCCATCTCGCTTATGTAGGCACGGTATTGCCTTCCTGATCGGGATGGCCGGCACGAGGCCGGCCATGACAAGCTGAGAAGCCCTATGTCCATCACCCAGAACATCGACGCTGCGCTGGAGAAGACCATCGGCCAGCACGGCGTTGCCGATGCCGCGCTCTCGGGCGCGCTCGCTCGCGCCGAGGGCGCGCTCGACCGCCTGCGGCAGCATTACATCGAAGGCACGCTGCCCTTGCTGCGCCTGCCCGAGAAGCAGGACGACCTGGCCGGCATTCGCGACGCCGCGACGCGTCTGAGGGACGGCGCGACCGACATCGTCATTCTCGGCACCGGCGGCTCCTCGCTCGGTGGTCAGACCATCGCCCAGCTCGCCGGCTTCAACGTGCCGGGCGTCGGCGTTCTTCGCGATCTGCCGCGCATGCATTTCATCGACAATCTCGACGCGTCGTCGTTCGAGACGATGCTCAAGCGGCTGCCGCTCAAGACCAGCCGCTTTGTCGCCATCTCCAAGTCCGGCGGCACCGCCGAGACCTTGATGCAGACCATTGCGGTGATGTCGGCGCTCAAGGCGACCGGCGCCGATATCGCCAAGGCGATGCTCGGCATCAGCGAGCCGGTCAAGGCCGGCAAGCGCAACGGCCTGCGCGATCTGCTGACGCAAGCCGGCGTGTCGCTGCTCGAGCACGATCCGAACGTCGGCGGCCGCTATTCGGCG
>JBQCFB010000513.1:0-2938 GCA_051959715.1 Pseudolabrys sp. | reverse complement strand
GAAGGTGGACCTCGCCGTGATCGACTACGCCATGCCGGCCATGAGCGGCGCCGAGCTTGCGCGCCATGTCCGCTCGCGCCTGCCCGCCCTGCCGGTGCTGTTCGTCACCGGTTTCGCCGAGCGCGACGCCCTGACCGGGATCAGCGACCGCTACATCGTCAGCAAGCCGTTCATCAATGGCGACCTTGCCGAGAAGGTGAAGCTCGCCCTGACGGCCGCGGGCTGACTGCGCCTCACGTCAGCCGCGCGATGCGACGCGCGCCGGGACGATGAAGGCGTGGATACCGAGGCGGCGCCTTACGACAAAGAACAATGCGGCCGATTCGAACATCATCGCCGCGGTTGGCGCGGCCGCCGCGCCAAGGATCCCGTACGACGGAATCAGCAGCGCGCAGCCGACGAGATTGACCGAGAAGGCCGCGGCATAGACCAATGCGCAGGCGCGCTGCGAGCCGGCCATGGTCAAGAGCCGCTCCGACGGCCCGACCGAGGCGCGCGCCAGCGGGCCGAGCGCCAGCACGAACATGGCCGGATAGGCGTCGACGTAGCTCGGGCCGAACAGCCGCAGCAGCGGCCAGCCGGCGGCAAGGATGGCCATCGTCGCGAACAATGACGGCCAGAATGTCCAGCGCACGGTCTTGGCGACGAAGTCGGCCAGCCCCTCATGGTCGCCGGCGAGATGATAACGGCTGAAATGATGGCCAGCGGCGGCGCTCACCGAGAAGGCGACGAACGACACCATCATGAGCGTGCGCGCCGCGCCGTAGTAATGCGCGATGTCTTCCGGCGGGCGGAACTGCTGCAACATGATGACGTCGGTGTAGGTGAGCAGCGTGTAGAAGCCCCACACCATGATCATCGGCGTCGACGTCACGAGCCAGGTGCGAATCTCGTAGCGGCGTCGACCGGCCGGAGCGACGCCTGCAAGCCGACGCATCAGGATCACGGCATGCACGATCGACGTCGCCGCCGCGGCGAAGACGATGACGGTCATGACCGTGACGGCGTCGGCGTTGAAGCCGAAGGCCAGCGCGGCGCCGACCAGCGCAACGATGAGGAACGGCCGCCAGAAGAAATGCGGCGTCAGTGCCAGCCCGATCCAGTTGTAGCTGCGGGCGATGCCGTCGAACTGGATGCAGATGCTGACGAAGGGCAGCGCCAGGCAGGCGAGATAGAGCGGCGTCACCTCGCCCGGCGAAAGATGCGGCTTGAGGATCGTCACCAGCAGCGCGGCGACAACGGCACCGCCGGCGGCGAGCGCCAGCACGACGCGCCACGAGCCGAAGAGGAATGCACGCAGGCGCTCGTCGTCGTTGGCGGCCTTGTAAGCGGGGATCAGCCGCTGCGCCGCCAGCGGCAGGCCGAGATGGATGAGGTCGGCCACAAGCAGCACCCAGGTCCAGACATAGACGTAGATGCCGAACTCGGCATTGCCCATCCAGCGGGCGAGCACGACCTGCGACAGGTAGGTCGCGCCGGCGCTTGCGACGCGAATGATGTAGGCCGCGCCGGCGACTCGCGACGTCGCCGCGTGATCGCCCTCGCCGCGCAGCATGCCGCGCACGCGGCCGATGAGGCCGGCGAGGAACGGCGCGCGCAGGAATGCGTGATCGACGTCGGTCTGGGCCATTGCAATCCCGAAGAGCGAGACGCCTCCGGTCTACCGGCGACCGGTTAAGATTGGCCTTGGCGGACCGCCTAAACCGCCGGGCTTTGTTCCGGCTTAACCGCGCCTTAACCACGCGCCGGCGGCCTCCGCAGCTTAAGTCCAACTTAAACCGGCCCCCGTAGCGTGCCGATCGGGACCGGCGGCCCGATCCGAGCCGCCTTCGGGTGACGAGTGGCGTATGGGACGGGGACAATCAGGCCCGCGGCGTGAGCCGACCTTCGATTCCTCGGCGCCGCGCGTGACCGCCGGCGAACGTCCGTCCGGCGGCGGCAACACGACGCGCCGGCGCAAGCGCGGCAAAGGCAAGAAGGGCAAACGCCGGCATCGCCCGCTCCTCGTCCGTCTCGCCTATTGGGGCGCCGTCGCGGGCCTCTGGCTCTTTATCGCGGCCGCCGGCACCGTCGGCTGGGTCGGCGCGCATTTGCCGCCCATTCAATCGCTGGAAATCCCGAAGCGGCCGCCGACCATCGAGATCGTCGACAGCGACGGCCATCCGCTCGCGCGCCGCGGCGACCTCGCCGGCCCGCCGGTCGCGCTGAAGGACATGCCGCCCTACGTGCCGAAGGCCTTCGTCGCCATCGAGGACCGGCGCTTCTACGAGCACTTCGGCGTCGACCCGTTCGGCATTGCCCGCGCCTTCGTCGCCAACGTCATGCATCGCGGCGTGGCGCAGGGTGGCTCGACCATCACGCAGCAGCTGGCCAAGAACCTGTTCCTGACGCAAGAGCGCACGATCACGCGCAAGATGCAGGAAGTGCTTCTGGCGCTGTGGCTCGAGCGCAAGTTCTCCAAGACGGAAATTCTCGAGCTCTACCTCAACCGCGTCTATTTCGGCTCCGGCGCCTACGGTGTCGAGCAGGCGGCGCAGCGTTATTTCGGCAAGCCGGCGAAGCAGCTTACGCTTCCGGAAGCCGCGATGCTCGCCGGCCTCGTCAAGTCTCCGTCGCGGCTGGCGCCGACGCGCAACTACAAGGAAGCGGAGAAGCGCGCGAAGATCGTGCTCGCGGCCATGGCCGACCTGCATTTCATCTCGCAGGGCGCAGAGCGCGTGGCACAATCGCAGCCGCCGCGGCTCGTCGCGCAGTCGACCGGCGGTTCGGTCAACTACGTCGCCGACTGGGTGATGGACGCGCTCAACGACATCCTCGGCCATGTCGAGGAAGACATCGTCGTCCGCACCAGCATCGACGCCGGCTTGCAGGCCACCGCCGAGAAGGCCGTCGACGAGGAACTGGCCGCGAAGGGCGCGAAGGCCGGCGTGTCGCAGGC